>NZ_JAJCXD010000056.1:0-11145 GCF_021056305.1 Actinokineospora sp. PR83 | reverse complement strand
ATCGAGCGCGGCCTGTTGCCTGCGGGGGGCGCCGTTGTGGCGGGGGTCTTCGGGGTCGGGCGGGGTTTGTTGTCGGCGGGGGTCCGGTGCGGGTTCGCCTCGGGCGTTCTCCGGTTGAGCCGGGAAAGCGCCGCTTGGTTGGGGGCGGCGCTGGTCCTGCTGTTCCGGGGTTCCGCCGGGTTGGTGGCGGCGGGTGTCCTGGCCGACGGGTCGGGAGCTCTCCTGCTCGGACGGGAACGCGGCGCCCTGCCTGGTGGGGTGGGCGCGGGGGTCCGGTTCGCGGAGGCGTTCCGCCTCGTCGGTGCGCAGGGGTCTGCCGCCGCCGGGGTTGGCGACCGGGGGGAAGGCGTCGGCGCGGGGGCGGGACTCGGTGCGGTTGGGTGGGGCCTGGCGGGCGACGGGCCTGCGGGTGGGTTCGGCGGCGGGCTGCTGGCGGGCGGTGTCCGGGACGGTGCGCCTGCGGGTGGTGACCGGGCGGCTGCCCTGGCCGGAGACCACCGCCGGTTGCTCGTCGCTGTCCCACGACGGTTGCCAGTCCGGGTCCATGCGGTCGCCCTCGAACCAGCCGTCGGGGCGTTCGACGGGGGGTTTGCCGACGCGGCCCATCATCTCGGTGGAGGCGTCGCCCGCGGCGGTGATGCGGCGCAGCGGCTTCGAGCCGCGGTTCTCCTCGGCCACGCCGCGCATCCGGGTGGCCTCGGCGTGCAGGGCGAAGCGCTCGACGAGGACCTCACCGCCGCCGAGGAGCTGTTGCAGGTGCTCGCGCATGGCCTTGAGCTCCTCGCGCAGCTCGGCGAGGTCGGAATCCGCCTTCTCCTGCGCCGCGCGCTTGGCCTCGGCCGTGGTCTCCAGTTCGAACTCGCGCCGGGCGGCGACCTCGCGCTCCAGCTCCAGTTCGTAGACGTGTTGCAGGTCCGCCGCCCGCTCGGCGCGGTCCCCGGCCTGCCTGCGGTAGCGGGCGGCGAGGAAGGCCCCCGCGAGGGCGGCCCACAGCGCGGCGACGACACCCAGCCGCATCCACTTGAGCGAATCGCTGAAGACGAGCACCGCGGTGGAGGCGAGGGCCAGACCCAGCGCCGCGACGAGCAGCAGGCGCGCGGTGGGGGCGCTGTCCCGCTCGTCGAAGGTGTCGGTCCGGCCGGTCATGCGCCCTACCGTACCGGGCCGTTACCTCGACGAGACCAAATGGATCTCACGTTGTTGATCGCCGATCATCGGGGTAGGGGTCGTCCGGGGTCCGGCAGCAGTACTCCAGCCACAGCGCCGCGCCGATGAGGATCGCCGCGCAGGCGGCGCCGACGACGGCGCTCGGCACGTCCTGCTTGGCCGCCGACACGCGCGAGCTCTCCGGCAGCACGTAGCCGAGCACGCCCAGCCAGAGGCCGAGCATGATTGCGCCGAGCAGGGACGACGCCTTCGCCAGGGCCACGGCGCGGGCCGCCGCGAGCGCCTGCACCGGTTTGCCGCTCTTTCCCTGGATGCGCGAGCGCAGCGAGTACCCCAGCACGGCCTCCACGGCGGCCAGCACGAGCAGGGTGAGCCCGGCCAGGGTGGGCAACGGGGGGAGGGAGCCGTAGAGGAGCCGACAACCGAAATACCCGATCAGGGCGCCGATTGCACCCGATGGGATGAGGTCGGCCGCCTTCGTCGCTCTCACCGCAGCTCCAGGTCGTCCCGGCGCCGCACGCCCGAGGTGTCCAGGGCGGACAGCAGGTCCCGCGCCGGGCCGCGCCCGGGCAGCACCGCGTCCGGTTCGACGTCGAGCCACGGGACCAGCACGGTCGCCCGCTCCGCGGTGCCCGGGTGCGGCAGCAGCAGCTCCGGGTGGTCGCTGGTGACACCGTCCACGGTGACCACGTCGACGTCCAGCGTGCGCGGCCCCCACCGCTGCTCGCGGACCCGCCCGGCCGCGTCCTCCGCCGCCTGCCCGCGGCGCAGCCAACCCCACTCGTCGAGGTCGGGGGACGAGACGACCAGGACGGCGTTGAGGAAGTCGGGCTGGTCGGTGACGCCCCACGCCGCCGTTTCGTAGACCGGTGACACGGCGACGAACTCGGCCGCGAACGCCTCGACCGCCGACCGCAGGTGCCCCAGCCGGTCGCCGAGGTTGGACCCCAGCGACAGCACCGCCCGGCTCACCGCGCCCCGCCCCGGGAGCGGCGCGACCGGCGGACCGTGACGGCCACGTCGGCGAACGACAGCGGGATCGGCGCCGACGGCTTGTGCACGGTGACCTCCACGGCGTGCACCCGGTCGTCGGCCATCTCGGCGTCGGCGATCTCGGCGGCGACCGTCTCGATCAGATCGCGCGGTGGGCCCGCGACGACCTTGGCCGCGCGCTCGGCCAGTTCGCCGTAGTGCACGGTCTTGGTCAGGTCGTCGGTGGCGGCGGCCTCGGCCAGGTCCAGCCACAGCGTGATGTCCACCACGAACTCCTGGCCGTCGCGGCGCTCGTGGTCGAAGACGCCGTGGTGGCCGCGCACGCGCAGGCCGGTCAGCGTGATCCGGTCGGTCATCCGGCAGCCCCCGTCATGGCGGCCACCACGGCCACCGCGTCCAGTGATCGGTCGACGTCGTGCACCCGCAC
Organism: Actinokineospora sp. PR83; assembly: GCF_021056305.1. NCBI lineage: Bacteria > Bacillati > Actinomycetota > Actinomycetes > Pseudonocardiales > Pseudonocardiaceae > Actinokineospora > Actinokineospora sp. PR83. The sequence continues at coordinate 8,558 of NZ_JAJCXD010000056.1, read as the reverse complement.
CCCCCAGGCCCCGGCCGCGGCGGCCAGGGCGGTGATCGCCGCGGTGGCGTCCTCCCGGCCGTCCGGTGGGCGCGGGGTGCCGTCCGGTGCGGCCAGCAGGGTGCCGAGAAAGCGCTTGCGGGAAGCCCCCACCAGCACCGGGAAGCCCAGTCCCACCAGGCTGTCGAGGTGGCGCAGCAGCGCCCAGTTGTGCGCGCCGTTCTTGGCGAAGCCCAGCCCGGGGTCGAGCACGATCCGGTCCTCGGCCACCCCGGCGGCGACCGCGGCGTCGACCTGGGCGAGCAGTTCGGCGCGGACCTCGGCGACGACGTCGGTGTACTCGGCGAGGGAGTCCATGTCCCGGCTGTGCCCGCGCCAGTGCATCAGGACCCACGGCACCCCGGTCGCGGCGGCGACCTTCGCCATGTCCGGGTCGGCCAACCCGCCGGACACGTCGTTGACCACCCGCGCCCCGGCCTCGACGGCCGCCTCCGCCACCCCGGCCCGGGTGGTGTCGACGCTGACGGCGACCCCGGCCGCGGCCAGGGCCCGCACGACCGGGACCACCCGCGCGGACTCGGTCGCCGCGTCGACCCTGGCCGCACCGGGCCGGGTCGACTCGCCGCCGACGTCGACCAGGTCGGCCCCGCGCCGCCACAGCGCGAGGCCGTGGCGGATCGCGTCGTCCACGTCGAGGTAGCGGCCGCCGTCGGAGAACGAGTCGGGCGTCACGTTCAGCACGCCCACCACCGCGCAGCGGCCGGGATCGGGGAGGGTCACCGGGTGCGCCCGCTGATGAGCTGCATCGCCTCCGCGCGCGAGGAGGCCGAGGTCTTGAACTGCCCGCGCAGCGCGGAGGTGACCGTGCGCGCACCCGGCTTGCGGACCCCGCGCATGGCCATGCACAGGTGCTCGGCCTCGATGACCACGATGGCGCCGCGCGCGTCCAGCTTGCGCATCACCGCGTCGGCCACCTGCGAGGTCAGCCGCTCCTGCACCTGCGGGCGCTTGGCGTAGAGGTCGACCAGCCGGGCCAGCTTGGACAGCCCGGTGACCCGGCCGGTCAGCGCCGGGATGTACCCGACGTGCGCGACGCCGTGGAAGGGCACCAGGTGGTGCTCGCAGGTGGAGTACATCGGGATGTCGGTCACCAGGACCAGTTCCTCGTGGCTGACGTCGAAGGTCTTGTCGAGCACCGCGTCGGGCTCGGTGTAGAGCCCGGCGAAGAGTTCGGCGTAGGCCCGCGCCACGCGGGCCGGGGTTTCCCGCAGCCCCTCGCGGTCGGGGTCCTCACCGCAGGCCAGGAGCAGTTCCCGCACCGCGTTCTCGGCGCGGACCGGGTCGAAAGCCGGGGCTGGGACGGCAGCCGTCCCAGCCCCGTTGTTCGTTGTGGTCATCGGTACCTCCGTCGATCGCGGCGGCCACACGCCGCCACCATCGCATTAGGAACCGTTGCCGCGTCCGTCGGAGTCCCGCTCCCGGCCGTTGGGATCGTCACCCCGCGGCGGTCGGCCCTCGCCGTGACCGGGCTGCCACTGCTGCGGCGGCCCGCTCTGCGGTCCGGTGGCCGGGGTCCACCCGGGCGGGGCGCCGTAGTGCGGCGGTCCCGAGTTGCGGCCGGGCTGGTAGACCTGCCCGTACGGCGGCGGTGTCCCGTTGGGACCGGGCTGCCCGTAGGGCGGCGGGGTCCCGTTGGGCGTCCCGTTCGTCGGCGGCAGCTCCGGGGTGGAGTGGGGCGGGCCACCGGGGAGGTCGCCCGCACCGGGGATGGCCGCCACCGGGGTCGGCACCGACTCGCGGGCGTTGTCCTCCGGCCACGGCTCGCCGCGCTCGATGGCCTGCTCGCGGCGGGTCTTGATCGGCGGCTTGTCCGACGGGGTGCGCTGGCCGAAGTCGTTGAACGCGGTGATCCGCGGCCGCTTCTCGACGTTGGAGAAGATCCGCTCCAGGTCCTTGCGGGTGAGCGTCTCCTTCTCCAACAGCTCCTCGACCAGGGAGTCGAGCACGTCGCGGTAGGTGTTGAGCACCTCCCACGCCTCGGTGTGCGCGGCCTCGATCAGCGCGCGCACCTCCTCGTCGATCTCGTGCGCGACCTCGAGCGAGTAGTCGGCACCGTGGCCCATCGACCGGCCCAGGAACGGGTCGCCCTGGTCCTGGCCGTAGCGGACCGCGCCGAGCCGCGCGCTCATGCCGTACTCGGTCACCATCGCCTTGGCGATCTTGGTGGCCTGGTCGATGTCGCTGGAGGCACCGGTCGTGGGCTCGTGGAACACCAGCTCCTCGGCCGAGCGGCCGCCGAGCGCGAAGACCAGCCGGGCGATCATCTCCGAGCGGGTCATGAGCTGCTTGTCGTCCTCGGGGACGACCAGCGCGTGCCCGCCGGTGCGCCCGCGCGGCAGGATGGTCAGCTTGTAGACCGGCTCCAGGTCGGGCATCGCCCACGCGGCGAGCGCGTGCCCGCCCTCGTGGTAGGCGGTGATCTTCTTCTCCTTGTCGGAGATGATCCGGCTCTTGCGCGCCGGACCGCCGACGACGCGGTCGACCGACTCCTCCAGGGCGGCGCTGTCGATCATCGTGCCGTTCTGGCGGGCGGTGAGCAGCGCGGCCTCGTTGAGCACGTTGGCCAGGTCGGCGCCGGACATGCCGACGGTCCGCTTGGCCAGCCCGTCGAGGTCGGCGTCCGGGGCGATCGGCTTGCCCTTGGAGTGCACCTGCAGGATCTTCTTGCGGCCGGTCAGGTCCGGGGCCGACACCGGGATCTGCCGGTCGAACCGGCCGGGGCGCAGCAGCGCCGGGTCCAGGATGTCGGGCCGGTTGGTGGCCGCGATCAGGATGATGCCGCCGCGGGCGTCGAAGCCGTCCATCTCGACGAGAAGCTGGTTGAGGGTCTGCTCGCGCTCGTCGTGACCGCCGCCGAGGCCCGCGCCGCGCTGGCGGCCGACCGCGTCGATCTCGTCGACGAAGATGATGCACGGGGAGTTCTGCTTGGCCTGCTCGAACAGGTCGCGCACCCGGGAGGCGCCGACGCCGACGAACATCTCCACGAAGTCCGACCCGGAGATCGAGTAGAACGGCACCCCGGCCTCACCGGCGACGGCCCTGGCCAGCAGGGTCTTGCCGGTTCCCGGCGGGCCGTAGAGCAGCACGCCCTTGGGGATCTTCGCGCCGAGCGCCTGGTAGCGGCTCGGGTTCTGCAGGAAGTCCTTGATCTCGTAGAGCTCTTCCACGGCCTCGTCGGCGCCCGCGACGTCGGAGAACGTCGTCTTGGGCATGTCCTTGGGCAGTTGCTTGGCCTTGGACTTGCCGAAGTTGAGGACCCGGTTCCCGCCGCCCTGGGCGTTGTTCATCATCCACATCAGCAGCAGCAACAGCAGGCCGAGCGGGATGATGAAGATCAGGATCTGGGTGAGGAACGAGTCCTGGGTCACCGCGGTCTTGAACTCGGTGCCGTTCGCGCCGATCAGGGCCTGGTAGATCTGCCCGGTGGCCCCGGCGGGGTACTGGGTCAGGACCTGGGTGACCTGTTGGCCGTCCTGCTCGACGGGTTGGCGGAGGGTGAGCTTGAGCTGCTGTTCCTTGTCGCCCAGCTCAGCGGTCTTGACGTTGCCCTTGCTGATCTCGGCGACGGCCTTGGAGGTGGGTACGCTCGTGTACCCCCGCGTGTCGTCGAACAGCATGCTGACGGCGAAGTAGATCAGCAACACTGCCAAGATCCACAGCAGCGGGTTGCGTAGCAGGCGCTTGCGGTCCATGCACTTACGGCCGCGGTGGCGGCCTCCACCCTCCCTGACTTGCCTGTGAGGGCAATGACGACCATTACCCCACCGGACGGGGCCTCCGGTCCCTCCAGAGTACCGCCCGCTCGGGCACCCCCACCGGACGAAGTGCGGTTGGGCTGCCCCGAAGACGACAACGTCCGGCGACCGGACCGGGTTCCCGTCGGTCAAGCCCCCCGCGACGTGACGCGCGCTACCCGCCCCCGGCGGGTCCTCAGCTGTAGACCTTGGGGTCCAGCGTGCCGATGTAGGGCAGGTCGCGGTACCGCTCGGCGTAGTCGAGGCCGTAGCCGACCACGAACTCGTTGGGGATCTCGAAGCCCACGTACTTCACCGGCACCTCGACCTTGACCGCGTCCGGCTTGCGCAGCAGCGTGCAGACCTCCAGCGAGCGGGGGTTGCGCGAGGCCAGGTTCTTGAGCAGCCAGGACAGCGTCAGGCCGGAGTCGATGATGTCCTCGACGATGACCACGTCGCGGCCCGCGATGTCGCGGTCGAGGTCCTTGAGGATGCGCACGACGCCGGAGGACGAGGTGGCCGAGCCGTAGGAGCTGACCGCCATGAACTCCAACTGCACCGGCACCGGCAGCGCGCGGGCGAAGTCGGTCATGAACATGACCGCGCCCTTGAGCACCCCGACGAGCACCAGGTCCGCACCCGTCTCCGGGTAGTCCCGTGCGACCTGCTCGGCCAGTTCGGAGATCTTCTCGCTGATCTGCTGCTCGGTGATGAGCACGGAGGCGATGTCGCCGTCGTACACGGGTGTCCTCTCAGCTCTCCGACCGGTCGCAGGTCAGCCTGCCACGTGCGCGGCGAGCCACCAAACCGCCCGGCACGGCGATGCCCCGCTGGCCGCGCCAGCGCGTGATCAGGGTGTCGACGGCCCGCAGGTGGGCGTCGGTCAGCTCGGGTGCGCCCGCGTCGGTCAGCCAGCGCCGCAGCACCCGCCTGCGCAGGGCGGCGGGGGAACTCGCGAGCCGGTCGACGGCCAGCCCGTCCGCCGAGGGGGTGTAGAGGTCGGCGGCCAGCTCGTCGAGGGCGGCCAGGTCGTCCTGGAGCTGGGCGCCGGTCCTGGCGAGCGCCCCGGCCACGCCGCCCTGGAGGACCTCCTCCAGCAGCGGCAGCACCTCGTGGCGCAGCCGGGCCCTGGTGAACCGCGGGTCGCTGTTGTGCGGGTCCTGCCAGGGGGTGAGGCCCTGCGCGGCGCAGGCCAGCTCGGTCGTGGCGCGGGCGACGCCGAGGAACGGGCGGCCCCAGGCGCCGTCGCGGGCGCGCATCCCGGCGATGGAGCGCGGCCCGGAGCCGCGGCCGAGCCCGAGCAGCACGGTCTCGGCCTGGTCGTCGCGGGTGTGGCCGAGCAGCACGAGGTCGTTCCCGGCGGCCGCGCGCAGCGCCGCGTACCGGGCCCGCCGGGCCGCCGCCTCCACCCCGCCGCGCCCCTCGACGACGACCGGCAGCACGTGGACGGCGTCGAGTCCCAGGTGCTCGAGCTGGTCGGCGGCGCGCGCCGCGACCTCGGCCGAACCCGCCTGCAACCCGTGGTCGACGACCAGCCCCTCGACCCGGTCGGCGACGTGCCGGGTGGCGGCGGCCAGCGCGAGCGAGTCCGCCCCGCCGGAGACCGCGACGAACACCCGGTCGCCGCACCCGTCGAGCAGCGCCCGCACCGCCACCCTGGTCTCGGCGACCGCCGGGTGCGGCCCGCTCACGGGGCGACGCGGCGGACCCAGGCCTGCGGGTCGCTCAGCTCCGCGCGCAGCGGCAGCGTGTCCGGGGAGGTCCAGATGGTGTTGAACGCCCGCATCCCCACGGTCTCGACGACCTCGGTGGTGAACTTCGCGCCGACCGCGTACTGCTTCATCTTCGCGTCGATGCCCAGCAGGCTGCGCAGCACGCGGTCGAGCAGGCCACCGCCCCTGCGCCGGGCGGTGAACCGCTGGCGGATGGTCCCCACGGTGGGCACCACCAGCGGCCCGACGGCGTCCATGACGTGGTCGGCGTGCCCCTCCAGCAGGGTCGACAGCGCGATCAGCCGGTCGAACACCGCGCGCTGGGCGGGCGACTGGAGCAGCTCCAGCACGCCCATCGGCCCGGAGGAGGCCGTCGGGTCCGGCTTGGCCCGGGCGGACCTGAGCAGCTCCGGCAGCCGCGACAGGGCGTTGTCGGCGGAGTCGTCGAGCCCCCCGACGAAGGTGGCGACCTGCTCGGCGAAGTGGTCCCGCAGCCACGGCACGGCGGTGAACTGCAACCGGTGCGTGCACTCGTGCAGGCACACCCACATGTCGAAGTCCTGCGCGTCCACCTCCAGCGACCGCCGCGCGGCGACGATGTTCGGCGCGACCAGCAGCAACCGCCCGGAGTCGCCCGCGAACGGGTCGTACTGCCCCAGCACGCGGCTGCTCAGGTACGCCAGCACCACCCCGGCCTGCACCCCGGCGGTCCCGGACAGCAACCCTGCGACGACCCGCCCCGACCGCGCCGGGAGGGCACCGTCGGTCAGCGCCGAAATGCTCGCGGCGGCCGCGGCGATCCAGCCGTCGCGGTCGACCACGTCACCGTCGAGCAGCGGCAACCCGTCGCCGAGCCCGGTCAGTGCGCGCACGTGCCCCTCGGCCTCTGCGGTGATCGAGCGCAGCCGGGCCACCGAGGCGTCGGCCTCGCTCCTGGGCACGACCGGCCCGGGTCGGGCCAGCCTGCGGGCGGTGGAGACCGCCACCGCCCAGTCGATCGGCGAGACCCCGGCCCCGGCCACGTCCGTGCTGGTCGCGTTCACACCCCCGAAGCTACCCGAGCCGAACGGCCCTCACCGACAGCCGCAACCGCGCAACGTGGCCGCCACGGCGTCCAGCGCGGGCTGCGCGGCACCCGGGTCGGAGCCGTTGGACATGAGCGCGAACACCAGGAGCCTGCCGTCGGAGTCGAGCACGACCCCGGCGAGGGAGTTGACCCCGGACAGGGTGCCGGTCTTGGCCCGCACCCAGCCCTTGCCCGCGGTCTCCGCGGGCCCCTGGTAGCGCCGCGCCAGGGTCCCGCTGCCCCCGGCGACCGGCAGCCCGCCGAGCAGCGGCCGCAGCTTCGCCGTGCGCGGGTCACCGCTGTCGGGAGAGGCGGCGACTTTGAGCACGTCGGCGAGCAGGTCGGACGTCACCTTGTTCAAAGTGGACATTCCGCTGCCGTCGCTGAGCTGGACCGCGGAGGTGTCGAAACCGTTCTGCTTCAACGTGTCGAGCACCGCCGCCATGGCACCGGTGAACGACACCTCCTTGCCGACGGTGCGGGCGACCTCGCGGGCGAGCGCCTCGGCGAGCACGTTGTCCGAGCGCTGCAGGGCGTTGTCGACCAGCTCCACGATCGGCGCCGAGCGGACCTCGCCGAGCACTCGCGCCCCCTCGGGGGCCTTCACCACGGCCTTCGCGGGCACGGTCGCCCCGATGCGCCTGGCGAACTCCTCGGCGAGCGTGCGCGCCGGGTTCGCCGACCGCGCGGACACGGCCTTGGTGGGGTCCGCGCGCCCGCCGTCGAGCATCGCCGGGACGATCGGCGAGATGTACCCGGCGCCCACGTCACCGGGCAGCCACCCCTGCGCGAGCGGGTCACCGGTGTACCGGTCGAGGTCGAGCAGCACGGTGTCGACGGGGCCTGTGGCCTTCACCTGGTTGACGAGGTCGCTGAGGTGTGCAGCACCCGGGTACACGGAACTCTCCCCGGGCGCCAGGGACGACAGCGTGACGTCCCCACCGCCGACGATGACCACCGTGCCGGGCTTGTCGCCCTGCACGACCCTGGTGCTCAACTGCTCGGCGTGCGGGATCGCCAGCAGCGCGGCGGCCGTGGTCAGCACCTTGGTGGTGGAGGCGGGCACGAGCGGGGTGTCGGCGTTGCGGGAGAACAGCACCTCACCGGTGGTCGGGTCGACGACGGTCCCGGTGAGCGTGCCCAGGGCCGGGTTGCCCGCCGGACCGGCGAGCGCCGCCTGCACCCCGGCCGCCGTGGGCGCCGGGACACCGCCTCCGGGGCCCCGGAGGGTCGGGGTGAACTGGACGGCCGCCGCGGGCGGCGCGATGTCGACGGCGGGCGTGCCGCCGCTGATCCCCAGCTTGTCGGCCACCCCGGGGACGAGGTAGACGACCCCGGCGCCGAGTGCCAGCACGGCCACGATCGCGACGGCCACGAGCAGGCCGCGCCTGCGCCGGGGCCTGGGCGGGTCCTCGGCTCCCGAGGCGGGTCGCGGCGGCACCCGGCGGGGTTCGGCGCGGGTGGCGCCGGTCGCGGTGGGCTCGGTCGGCTCAAGCGGTTTCGGGCCGGCGGAGAGGGCGGCGGGGCTGATCACCTGCGTGCGCTCCGCGGGCCGGTCCTGGGTACCGGTGCCACCGGGCCGGTCCTGCGCTCGGATGCGGTCCTGGGTGTCGGTGCCACCCGACCGGTCCTGGGTACCGGTGCCGCCAGGCCGGTCCTGCCCCCGGACCCGGTCCTGCGTGCCGGTGCCACCCGGCCGGTCCTGGACCCTGGTTCGGTCCTCGGTGCCGGTTGGCCGGTCCTGGGTTCGGGCGGTCGGGTGGTCGGGCTGCTGGTCCTGGGGGAGGCCGGTGGGCTGCGCGGGCCTGCCCGGGGCCTGCGCCCGGCCGAGGGGGGCGAGGCCGGTGACCTGGGTGCGCTCGGCCGGGCTCTCCGGCTGCGGGCGGGGGCCGTCCGGGCGGGTCACCGGGATGCCGGTGAGCTGCGTCCGCTCGGCCGGGCTCTCCTCGGGGGCGCGCGGCCGCCCACCCGGGAGGCCGCCGCGGCCGGGGGCGAGCCCGGCGGGAC
>NZ_JAJCXD010000055.1:0-49158 GCF_021056305.1 Actinokineospora sp. PR83 | reverse complement strand
GCCGCGGCGGGTGGTGCCGTCGGCGGGCGCGCGCTCCTCGGCGGCGGGGGCCGCCGCGGTCTCGACCACCGGGGTCGGGGCCGCCGCGGGGGCGTCCGCCTCGGGGGTGACCACGGCCGCGGGCGGTGCCGCCGCTGCCGGGGGTGCGGGCTGCTGCTCGACCGGCGCCGTGATCTCGCCGACGACCTCGTCGACGACCTGCGCGGGGGCGGTCGGCGGCGGGGTCAGGTGCTCGGTGACATCACGACCGAGGTCCTCGACCGCGGTCGTGGCCCGGTCCGGGTCGAGCAGCCTGCCGACCCCGTCGGCGAGCTGTTCGACCAGTTCGGGTGCCCCGACCACGCTGGGGACCTGGAGCTGGGAGATCTCCACCGAGGGGAGGGTGGGGAGATCCGACGGGGCGTCGTCCGCGCTGGCGGTGGCGGTGGTGATGGCCCACGCCGCGGCGGTCGTGGCGACGGCGCCGCCGAGGACGAGGAGGGTGCGCGAGAGAGCGCGCCGCAGTGCGGCGGACGGCTCCCTCTGCTCCTGGTCCACGGTTCGGTTCCCCATCGCCTTCGGATCGACCTTCCGATCGGGTGCGCACGGTCGGGTCCGTGCCCGGCAGACACTGTCACCAGAGGGGTCCGTGATGCGAGCGTGACCACCGAGGCTCATCACATCGTGTGATCAACACAGAGTGTTTCCACAGGTAACCCTGCGTCATGATCCCGAGGTTGGACCGGCAATCCGGGACGGCTGTCCACAGGCCGCGCGGCGGGTCGGTTCAGCCGCGCTTCAACACCCGGGTCGCGCCAGCGGCCACCGTGGTGGCGAGGATCCAGCCGACGGCGATGAGCGTTCCGGCGATCCACTGGGAGACCCCGGCCATCTGCCACATGTTGTCCTGACCCAGGTCGATGATCGGCAGCAGCAGGTCGGTGGCCAGCAGCGGCGGGTTCCACACCGGGTCGGTGTCGGAGTTGAGCCGCACCATCCGGTGCGTGGCGAACCACACCAGCCCGACCAGCCAGAACAGCGCCAGCCACACGATCGCCAGCCACGGCCGGTAGCCGAAGCCGACGGTCCACTCCTGCAACTTCCCCCAGATCCGGCCCGCCACGTGCAGCTCGGAGTAGCGGCGGCGCTGCCGCTCAAGCTGCACCATCTGCGCCATCTCCTCCTCGCCGCCCTCGGCGTACACCGCGGCCAGCCGCTCGTAGGGGCCGGGCGCGAAGTCGGGCTGCACCTGCCGCAGCCAGAGCAGCCGGGTGCGCACCGACACCTCGGGGTCCGCGCGGATCGCCGAGTAGGTGAAGTCCTCCAGTTCGACCCCGCCGCGCGCGGCCCACAGCCCGGGGCCGTCGGTGACCGACGCGGCGGTGGCCCTGGTCAGCGCGACCGACCCGGCGGGCGGGTGGCGCTCGTCGAACAGCAGCACCAGTTCCTGCGCGGTCAGCCCGTAGGCCTGCAACACCCGGGTCGGCACCGGGTGGCCGGGTTTGGTGCGGCCACCGAGGCGGGCGTCCTGGAAGGTGACCCGCTTGCCGACCTCGGCCAGCCGGATGCGGACGCCGCCGAGGGCGCGGAAGCCGCGGCTGCACAGCAGGTCCTTGCCGATGGTGGCGACCCTGGCGTCCAGCGAGGGCTTGACGGTGCCGTCCGGGCGCAGCCGCGGTTTGACCAGGTGCGCGCCGGAGCAGTCGAGGCTGGAGCCGATGTGCGCGTTCTGCAACCGCACCGAGCCGCTGACCCGGATGTGGCGCAGGAACAGCGTGCCCGCCACGCGCAGCCGGTCGGCGAACAGGGCGTCGAGGCCGGGGGCGCGCAGCCGGGCCCGGGAGAAGCTGGCGCTGCCGTGCACCACGCCGTCGACGAAGCGGACCTGGCCGTAGGCGCGCAGCGCGTTCCCGGCCCGCCCGCGCACCCGGTCGCGGGCCTCCACGTCGCCGCCGACCTCGATGCCGTCGGCGACCAGGGCGAACGGGACGGCGGTCACCGGGGTGCCCGCGGCGAAGGCCGCCGCCAGCCCGGCGACGACGCCGCGGGAGCCGAGGACCGCGCCGGAGAGCAGCAGGTGGCCGCCGATGCGGGCGCCGCGCAGGCCCACGGTGCCCGCGGCGGTGAACCCGGCGTCGAGGCGCAGGTCGCCGTCGACGCGCAGCCGGTCGGCGTCGAGGACGTACCCGTCGGTGTCCGCGTCGCCGGTGAGCACCAGCACGTGCTTGTCGCGGCTGGGCGCCTCGGACAGCAGCGCGCCGGAGAACACCGCGTCGCCGCCGATGCGGGCCCCGGCGAAGCGCACCGAGCCGGTGGTGTCGAAGCCGTTGTCGCAGAACAGGCTGTCGGTGACGACGAGCCCGGAGGCCTCCAGCGCGACCCGGCCGGGGTTGCGCAGCTCGGCGTCGGAGAAGTGCGCGCCGCCGCCGATGTCCGCGCCGGTGAACAGCAGCTCGCCCGCCACCTGGAGCGCGATCGCCTGCACCGACCCGGTCACCCGGAGCCGCTCGGCGCGCAGCGCGACACCCTCGGGGTGGGTGAGGGTGGCCCCGGACAGGCGCAGCGTGCCGTCGACGGTGGCGTCGGTGAGGTCGAGCACACCGGTGCAGTGGAAACCGAGTTCCAGTCGCAGGTCGCTGCCGACCCGCAGGTTCCGCGCGCGCAGCCCGGGCAGGGCGCAGCCGCGCAGGCTGAGCGTGACCAGTCGCGCCATCCGCAGGTCCGGCGGCCGTTCGAAGACGCAGCCGTGCAGGCTCAGCACGTGCCCGACCTCGCGGCCCTCCAGCTCCCATTCCCCGGTGACGTGGGCGTTGTCCAGGCGCAGGGCGGGCATGGCGCCGTCGTCGAGCGGGTAGGCGCCGAGCAGCAGCCCGGTCAGCACCTCGCCGCGGACGCGGCGGTCGTCGTGGGTCGAGAGGTCCAGCACGGTCCCGCTCGCGAACGCGGCCCACACCTCGCGCTCGGTTTCGGTGAGCTGAGCAGGCGGTATCCGGGCGGTCACGGCTCCCATGAGATCAGATGAAGAGATCGCCGCAGGCGGTTTCGCCAGATACCGTGATCGCGGTGAGCAGAAACCGCGTCGCAGGGCTGAAGCACCGGACGGTCCCGCTGATCGAGGACGTGACCCCGTTCGTGCCCAGGGGCCTGCGGGTGAGCGCGGCGCTGTCCTGGCGCTTCCTGGTGATCATCGGCGCGCTGTACGTGATCATCTGGCTGCTCGGCTACTTCGCCGCGGTGGTGGTGCCGATCGCGATCGCGCTGCTGCTCGCGGCGCTGATGGCCCCCGGGGTGAGCAAGCTGGTGCAGTGGCGGGTGCCCAGGGCGCTGGCCACGCTGATCGTGATGATCGGCGGCATCGCCGTGCTCGGCGGCGTGCTGACCTTCGTGATCACCGAGTTCGTCAACGGCCTGCCGGAGTTGCAGACCCAGGTCAGCTCCAGCCTGGACACCATCCGCGCCTGGCTGGCCAACGGGCCGCTGCACCTGCGCCAGGACCAGATCCAGAGCTTCCTGACCAACGCGATCGACTCGCTGAAGTCGAACCAGGCGGAGATCACCTCCGGGGCGATCACCACCGCGGCGACCATCGGCGAGGTCCTCACCGGGCTGCTGCTGACGATCTTCGTGCTGATCTTCTTCCTGCACGACGGCGGCGCCATCTGGGCGTTCGTCGTGCGCGGCGTCCCCGCGCCGGTGCGCGACCGGGTCGACGTGGCGGGCAAGCGCGGGTTCTCCTCGCTGGTCAGCTACGTGCGGGCGACCGCGGCGGTGGCCGTGGTGGACGCGGTCGGCGTCGGCATCGGCCTCTACTTCGTCGGGGTGCCGCTGGTGATCCCGCTGGCCGCCCTGGTCTTCCTCACCGCGTTCATCCCGATCATCGGCGCGCTGATCGCGGGCAGCGTGGCGATCCTGGTGGCGCTGGTGGCCAACGGGCCGCTGGCGGCGCTGGTCGTGCTGATCATCCTGGTCGGGGTGATGCAGTTGGAGAGCCACGTGCTGCAACCGTGGCTGCTCGGCCGGGCGGTCCGGCTGCACCCGCTGGCCGTGGTGCTGGCGATCGCCGCGGGCCTGCTCGCCGCCGGGATCTCCGGCGCGCTGCTGTCGGTGCCGCTGCTGGCGGTGCTCAACGCGGGCATCCGGTCGCTGCTGCACGAGTCGGACCCGGACCCGGAGCAGGTCGAGCCGCTGGAGGACGAGGCGTCGCAGCCCAACGACGGGGTGGAGCGGGTGGAGTGACCACCCGGGTCCCCCGCGACCCGATCGCACCGCTGTGGCGGGCCGGGGTGCTGCTGCGGGTGATCACGCTGTGCTTCGCCGGGGTGGTCGTGGCCGCGCACCACGGCGAGTACGCGCGGACCTGGCTGGCGTGGGCGGTCGTGGGCGGCATGGCGGTGTGGACGCTCGCCACCGGGCTGTACTACCTGCGGCGCGACGGCGACCTGTGGTTCGCCCTGGTCGACCTGGCGGTGTGCTGCGGCCTGATGGCGCTGTCGCGGTGGGTGCTGACGCCCGCGCAGATCGCCGGGGAGGTGCCGCTGGTGCCGACGGTGTGGGTGACGGCCGTGGTGGCGTTCGGCGCGATCCGGGCCGGGATGCTCGGCGGCACCGCGTTCGGGCTGGTGGTGTCGCTGTGCAACTTCGCGGTGCGCGGGTTCGTCGACATCGATCTGCTGCGGGACATGGTGCTGCTGGTCGGCATCGGGTTCGTGCTGGGCTTGGCGGCGACGACGTCGCGGCAGTCGGCGCTGCGGCTGGCGGCGGCGGAGCGGATCGAGGCGGCGACCGCGGAGCGGGAGCGGCTGGCCCGCGGCATCCACGACAGCGTGCTGCAGGTGCTGGCCCGGGTCCGCAAGCGCGGGCTGGAGGTCGGCGGGGAGGCCGCCGAGCTGGGCGAGCTGGCCGGTCGGCAGGAGGTGGCGCTGCGCGCGCTGGTGTCGGCGGCGCCGCTGGAGTCGTCCTCCGGGGAGGTGGACCTGCGCGGTCTGCTCCAGGTGCTGGCGACCGAGCGGGTGCAGGTGTCGGCGCCGGGGACGCCGGTGCTGCTGCCGGAGTCGGTGGCCTCGGAGCTGTCGTTCCTGGTGCGGGAGGCGCTGGAGAACGTGGCGCGGCACGCAGGCCCGTCGGCGAGCGCGTGGGTGCTGCTGGAGGACCTGGGGTCGTCGGTGGTGCTCAGCGTCCGCGACGACGGGGTGGGGATTCCCGAGGGCCGGTTGGCGGAGGCGTCGGCGCAGGGGCGGATGGGGGTGGCCCGGTCGATCCGCGGCCGGGTGGCCGACCTGGGTGGCACCATCACCCTGGAAACGGCGCCGGGGCAGGGCGTGGAGTGGGAACTGCGGGTGCCCAGGACGTGGTGACGGGTTGTTCGGAGAGTTGATGTTCGACGAGCGGGGCGCGGTGGGGAGCCGGACGTGGTGACGATCTCGGTCATGGTGGTCGACGACCACCCGATGTGGCGCGACGGCGTGGCCAGGGACCTGGCCGAGCGCGGCTTCGACGTGCGGGCCACCGCGGGCGACGCCGCCGCCGCGGTCCGCATCGCCGCGGCGGTGCGCCCGGACGTGGTGCTGATGGACCTCAACCTGGGCAGCGAGTCCGGCGCGGACGCCACCCGGGAGATCACCGCGTCGCTGCCCGCCACCCGCGTCCTGGTCCTGTCCGCCAGCGGCGAGCACGACGACGTGCTCCAGGCGGTCAAGGCGGGTGCCTCGGGCTACCTGGTCAAGTCGGCCTCCGCCGCGGAGCTGGTGGACGCGGTCGAGCGCACCGCCGCGGGCGACGCGGTGTTCACCCCGGGCCTGGCGGGCCTGGTCCTCGGTGAGTACCGCCGGATGGCCTCCGAACCGTCCCCGCCGCGGCTGACCGACCGGGAGACGGAGGTGCTGCGGCTGGTGGCCAAGGGCCTCACCGCCCGGCAGATCGCCGACCGGCTCGTGCTGTCGCACCGCACGGTGGAGAACCACGTGCAGTCGACGCTGCGCAAGCTCCAGCTCCACAACCGGGTGGAACTGGCCAGGTACGCGATCGAACACGGCCTCGACGGATCACCGTAAAGTGGACGTGTGACCACGCCCGTCGACCCCCGCGAACTCCGAGTCTCCGACGCCGAGCGCACGCACGTGGTGGACGTGTTGCAGAAGGCGATCGGGGTGGGCCTGCTGTCCCTGGACGACTTCACCGCCCGCGCGGACATCGCGCTGGCCTCCCGCACCCGCGGCGAGCTGAACGCCGTCCTGGTGGACCTCCCCGGCCTGGTCAGCGCCGAGGCCCCGCGCCCGCCGGAACCGGAGCCGGTGGAGATCCGCACCTCCATGTCGACCGTCCGCCGCCGCGGCGCGTGGGACGTCCCGCGCGCCCTGTCGGTGCACAACCGCGCGGGCACGGTCGAACTCGACTTCACCGAGGCCAGGATCACCGGCCCGGTCGTCACCGTGGACGTGGACGTGGCCATGGGCTCGGTCGAGCTGCTGATCCCCGACGAGGCCACGTGCGACCTGCACGTCGACACCGCCATCGGCGGCACCGTCACCGACCGCGGCGCCCGCCGGGCCACCGGCGGCGGCACCCGGTTCGTGGTGACGGGCCTGGTCAAGGCGGGCAGCCTGACCGTCCGCCGCCCGACCGTGGCCCGCATCGGCCCGCTGGTCATCGGCAGGCACGGGAAGCTCACCTGGGCCGACCGCCCGGACCGCCGCCGCCTCGGGTAGTCCCCGGGTGCCCGACTGCTAGACGACGTGCACCCGGGCGGGCGTGATCACCACCGGGGTGGAGAACATCTCGGCGAACCGCTCCGGGGTGCCGAACAAGGCCCCGATGCGCTCGGTGTACTTGGCCAGGTAGGCGGGCTGCTCGTGCGCGGGTGCCTCGTCGGGCGCCACCGCGGCGGTGCCCTCCAGCCGCACGATGTCCCGGCCGATGTCGGTCACGTCCAACGCCAGGCTGACCCGGGGGTTGTCGGCGATGTTGCGCAGCTTCAGCTTGCCCGGCTGGCTGTAGAGCAGCAGGGTGCCGTCCTCGCGCAGCAGGAACCAGACCGGCACGCTGACCGGCTGCCCGTCCGGGCGCACGGTGGTCAGCCAGGCGATCAGGTTGTGCCGGAGGCGGTTCTCGCCGCGCTCGCGGTCGGCGGGTGAGAGGTGCGAGGTGAGTGCCGCGAGTGTGCTGTCCATGTCGTTCCCCCCGGTCGATGTCGATCAAGACGCTAGCCGGGGGGTACGACAGTTCTCAACCCGCTGCGGCCCAGGCGCGCTGGACGTAGGTGTAGAGGTCGCCGGACATGCCGTTGTCCAACCGCTGGTCGCGCGGCTGGTCGGCCACCATGCGGGCGGCCGACGCCTGGATGGAGGCGTCGCCGCCGTGGAAGGCCGCCATCAGCTCGGACCAGCGGGCGGCCAGCGCCTGGACCTCGGGGTCGGTGACGGGGGTGTCCGCGGCGAGGTGGGCGTTCACCTTCTCGATGAGGGTGGGCCACTCGGCTTCGACGGCCCTGATCCTCTCCTCGCCGAGTTCTTCGCGGCGCCTGGCCAGGTAGGCCAGTTGTTCCGGGGTGTAGTACCGCTCGATCATCTGCAACGCCTCCAGCAGGCCGTGGGTGTCGGCGTGGTCGAGGAGGGCGCCCACCCTGGCGCGGAGGCCGGCCACGCGGGCGGCCTCGGCGTCGAGGTGGGCGAGTTGGGCGGTCAGCACCTCGGTCAGGCGGTCGGGGCCCGCCAGGGTCGCCGCGATGGCGTCCAGCCCCAGGCCGAGCGAGCGCAGGGCCCGGACCCGGTACAGCACCCGCACGTCGGCGGGGGTGTACCGGCGGTGCCCGGCCGCCGTGCGCTCGCTCGGGACGACCAGCCCGACCTCGTCGTAGTGGTGCAGGGTCCGCACGGTGAGCCCGGCCGCCCTGGCCAGCTCACCGACGCTCCACCTCGTCTCGTCCACGCCCACGACGCTAGGACCTCCCGCTGCGTGAGGGTCAAGGGCGGACGGCGCGGGTGAACAGGTCGGCCAGCTCACGGCCGTACGCGGTGAGGTCGAGGTCCGGTTCCGCGGCGGCGCGCTGGGCGGCGCCGTCGAGCGCGCTCGCCACGGCCTCGGCGACCACGGCGGTGTCGAACTGCCCGAAGACGCCCTCCCGCTGCCCCTGGTGGAGCTGGCGCTGGAGCCGCCCGACGCGGAAGTCCCGCAGCACCGCCGCGTACATCGGCTCGCGGGCACCGGTCCCGATCTCGACGACGGCCCGCAGGTGCTTGGGGTGGGTGCGCAGGAACTCGACCCGCGCCTCGATGTGCGCGCGCAGCAGCTCCACCCGGTCGACGACCCCGGCGATGCGGGCGTCGAGCACCTCGTCACCGGCGGCGATGGCGCTGACCAGCACGGCCATCACCAGGTCGGACTTGTCGGCGAAGTGGTAGGAGATCATCCGGGTGCTGCTCAGGCCCGCGTGCTCGACGATGCGGGCGAAGGACGCCTTGCCGTAGCCGAGGTCGGCGATGACCTCGATGGCCGCGTCGGTGATCTGCTTGCGCCGGGCCAGCTCGGTCGCGGTCTGCTCGTTTACCTGCATGAGTAAAGATTAACACGGTTGAGTAAGACACTGCCGTGGATTTGCCCCGGGGCGGGGGATCAGCGGCGGGCCTTGGTGGTGACCAGGTGGAAGAGGCGGGCGGTGTGCTTGTACGGGTGCCGGTCGGCGAGGGCCAGTTCCAGGCGTTCGAGGGCCGCGAAGAAGGTGGGGTCGGACTTCTTGGCGTTGTCGGTGATGTAGTCGTTGGTGGTGCGGATGCCGTAGTGGGACGGGGGCGGGCACCCGAGGGCGACGAGGGTTTCGGTGATCTCTTCGGCGGTGTGGAGGGTGATGTCCCGGTCGAAGAGTTCGGTGCGGGCGCGGGGGTTGTCGAGGGCGGCCAGGGCCGCCTCGGGGTCCAGGTTGCGGATCGCGGCCACCAGGGGAGCGGAGTGCCGGTTGACGGCCATGACCGAGAGCACGCCTCCGGGGCGGAGGTGGGTCAGGGCCGCGGTGAGGGTGGCGCCGGGGTCGTCCACGTAGGGCAGGACGTTGTGGCAGAGGACGGCGTCGTGCTCGCTCGGCGGGAGGGCGTGGATGTCGGCCTCGACGCAGCCGATCCGGGTGGTGAGGGCCGCCTCGTCGGCTCGGGCGCGGGCGGCGGTGAGCATCTCCGGGGAGTGGTCGACGACCGTGACGTGGTGGCCCCGGGCGGCCAGGCGGATCGCGTCGGCACCGTCACCGCCTGCCAGGTCGAGGATGCGCAGGGGGGCCGGGGGCAGGTGGCGGGCGAGGTTGGCCTCCGCCACCGCGTACCGCAGGCGACCCCACGGGCTGTCCTGCCACTCGCGCCAGGTGGGCACGGCCAGCTACCCCTGGGCCACTTCGTCGGCCGTGGGGTAGGAGGGCTGGGCGCCGGGGCGGGTGACGGAGATGGCGGCGACCAGGACCGCCGTGCGCGCCGCCGCGTCGAGGGTGGCCCCGGTGGCGAGGGAGGCGGCCAGCGCGCCCGCGAAGGCGTCCCCGGCGCCGGTGGTGTCCACGGCGGCGACCGCGGGTGCGGGGACGTCGGTGGCGCCCTCCGGGGTGAGGACCCGCGCGCCCCGGGCGCCGCGCGTGATGATCGCGGTGCGCGGGCCCAGCGCCAGGAGGTCGCCGGTGCCGCCGGTGAGGGTGTGGGCCTCGTGTTCGTTGACGATGAGGGGGTCCAGGGCGGCGAGGGTCCGCGGGCTCAGTTCCGCCACGGGGGACAGGTTGAGGACGGGCCGGACGCCCCCGGCCGCCGCCAGTGCCACCGCGTGCTCCACCACCGGCAGCGGGATCTCCAGAGACGCCACGAGGACCGCCGCGCCGGTGAGGTCGACGTCCTCGGGGGTGAGCGCGGCGTTCGCCCCGGGTGAGACGACTATGGAGTTCTCGCCGTCCGGGGTCACCGTGATGAACGCGGTCCCGGTGGGACGGTCCACCCGGCGGACCCGGGTGGTGTCGACGTGGGCCGAGCGCAGGGATTGCAGCAGCAGGTCGCCGTTGGCGTCGGTGCCGAGGGCGCCGACGAAGGCGACCGGGGCACCGAGCCTGCCCGCGGCGACGGCGGTGTTGGCGCCCTTGCCGCCGGGGAGGGTCTCCACGTCGGAGCCGAGGGCGGTTTCACCCCCGGCGGGTCTGACGGGGACCGTCACGACCAGGTCCGCGTTCGCCGAGCCGAGAACCACCACGGTGTCGTCCACGGATAGAGCCTAGTCAGCGGCCGTTGCCAATTGCGAACGTACGCAAGTGTGAACGATATCGGGGTACCGGGGATCCGCGGTGCCACAATGTGCGTCACTGTATTTGTGCGCCCGGGGAACCGGTCGCACGTGAGTCCCGATGGCGGGCCCCCGTGGCCCGCCCCGGGTGCCGGTCCGGGTGTTCGCACCCGGGTTGGTTTCCGTGTCCACCGGCGTCGATCGCGTAGCCCCCCGAGCGATCGGCGCCGGTGGCGCGGTCCTGCCGCGGCCCCCTCAGACCCGTTCCAGCTCGCGGTCCGGGGTCTCCACTTCCGACAGCCCCGCCCGCTCCTGGAGCCTGCGCAGCGGGCCGGGCGCCCACCACGCCCGGTCGCCGAAGAGGCGGATGACGGCGGGCACCAGCAGCATCCGCACGACCGTGGCGTCCAGCAGCAGGGCGACGATCATGCCGACGCCGATGAGGCGCATGCTCTGCAGGCTCGACAGGCCGAACGCGCCGGTCACCACCGCCAGCAGCAGGGCAGCGGCGGTGATCATCGGTCCGGTGCGGACCAGTCCGGTGCGGACGGCGTCGCGGGTGGACAGGCCGGTCTGGCGGGCCTCGACCATCCGCGACAGCAGGAACGTCTCGTAGTCGGTGGACAGCCCGAACACCACCGCACCGACGAGCACGAGCATCCCGGCCTGCATGGGTTGCGGGGTGACGTCGAGCAGCCCGGCGCCGTGCCCGTCCTCGAACACGAACGTCAGCACGCCGTAGGTGGCCGACAGGCTCAGCGCGCTCATCACCACGGCCTTGACCGGCAGCAGCACCGACCCGAACGCCAGGAACATCAGCACCAGCGTGGCCAGCACGAGGATGCCGACCATCCACGGCACGCCGTCGCTGATCGAGGTGAACTGGTCGGCGGTGCGCGCGGGGAACCCGCCGACGAGCACCTCACCGCCGGAGGGCAGCTCGCGCAGGGCGACCACGGCGTCGTGGCTCTGCGGCGATGCGGCGTCCCCCTGCAACGGCACGGTGAGGGCGACGACGCCGTCCTTGGCGCCCTTGGGTGCCACGCCGAGCACACCGGGGATCTTGCTCGCCTCGGCGGTGAACGCCTGCACACCCGCCTCGTCGACCCCGCGCAGCAGGACGGTGGCGGTGTTGTTGGAGGCTGCGGGGAAGTTCGTGGCGATGGTCTCGGCGGTGGCGCGGTGCGGGTCGCCCGGGGGGAGCTGCTTCTCGTCGGCGGTGCCGAAGGTGGCTCCGGTGAACGGGACGGCCAGCACGAGCAGCACGGCGACGATCGCCCCGGCGAACCGGACCGGCCTGCGCATCACCGCGTCCGCCAGCCTGCCGACGAGCCCGTTCTCCGCGGGCCCGCTGTTCTTGCGCCACGGCACGGCGCCCTTCTCGACGCGGTGCCCGAGGATCGACAGCAGCGCGGGCAGCAGCGTCAGCGACAGCAGGGCGGCGATGGCGACCGCGGACATGCCGCCGTAGGCCATCGAGCGGAGGAAGTCCATCGGGAAGACCAGCAGGCCCGCCAGGGCGATGACCAGCAGCGTCGCCGAGAACGCGACCGTGCGCCCGGCGGTGGCGACGGCCCGCGCGACGGCCTCCTGCGGGGTGGCGCCCGCCGCCAGCTCCTCCCGGTAGCGGCCGACGGTGAACAGCCCGTAGTCGATCGCCATGCCCAGTCCGAGCAGGGTCGCCACGTTCACGGCGAAGGTGTTGATCTCCAGCCCGAGGCTCAGCAGTTGCAGCACGGCGAGCGACCCGAAGATCGACAACCCGCCGACGAGCACCGGCAGCGAGGCGGCCACCACCGTGCCGAAGATGACCACGAGCAGGATCAGCGTGATGGGCAGCGAGATGGCCTCGGCGACCACCAGGTCCGACGTGGACTGCTCGGTCATGGCGACCTCGGTCGGCACCTGCCCGCCCACCTCGGTGCGCACACCGTCGACCTGCAACCGGTCGGCGATCTGCTCGTAGGCCTTCTGCCGCGCGTCGGTGCTGTCGCCTGCGAGGGAGATGGTGGCGAGCGCCCTGGTCTTGTCCGGCGTGGCCAGCGCGGCCTGCCGGGTGGACCAGTAGTCGACCCGCTGCGCGACCGCCGACGCGGGCAGCGCGTCCAGGTTCGCGGTCACCTTCCGCGCCACGTCCGGGTCGTCCACGTTCGGAGCGGTGTAGAGGATGACGACCTCGGCGGGCTTCTGCCCCAGCTCCTGCTCGACGACCTGGTCCACCCGGTAGGACTCACTGGCCGGGTCGTCGTACCCACCCTGGGTGAGCTTGTCGAAGACGCCCAGCCCCCACAGACCACCGCCCACGGTCAGCACCAACGCGGTGATCAACACCAACCAGCGGTGAACGTGCACAGTCGAACCCCACGCACGGAACACGGTCTTCCCCCTGGTGGCTCTCGTCGGTGGTGATCCCCGCTAAGGGCCGCTACCGTCTGGATAACAACGCTCTAAGTTAACGCTGTTCACGGTAACTATTGCTAAACACCGTTCACAAGATTCCGGAGACCAGAGATGACGCAGGCCACAAGACGCGACCGTGGCCGAGCCGACACCGACCGGGACATCCGCTCCCAAGCCCGAGCACTCCTGGTGAGCGACGGCCCCCAAGCGGTCACCCTGCGTGCCATCGCCAGGGAACTGGGCATCACCGCCCCCGCGCTGTACCGCTACTACGCCTCCCGCGAAGACCTGATCGACCACCTGCGCCGGGACGTGTGCACCGACCTGGCGGCGGACCTGGAGTCGGGGTTGACCGGCGTGCCCGAGGAGGACCACCTCATGCGGGTGCTGACGCTGTGCCGGGGGTTCCGGGCGTGGGCGCTGGCCCACCCGCAGGAGTTCGCCCTGGTCTTCGCCTCACCCTCGGGCAGCCCGGCCGAGCAGCACAGCGTCGAGAAGGACAGCTTCGGCCGCGTCTTCCTGGCGGTCGCGGGCCGCGTCCTGGCCACCGGCCTGCTGCTGGGCAGGCCGGACGAGTCGGTGCCCGAGCCGCTGCGCGCGGACATGACCGGCTTCCGCGACGACCTGCTCGCGACGATCAACGGGAGCGGGGTGGACCTGCCCGCCGACCTGCTGGGCACGGGCATGGCCTACGCGCTGTTGCAGTTCTGGGTGCGGCTCTACGGGCAGGTGGCGCTGGAGGTCTTCGGCCAGGTCCCGTTCCCGCTGACGAACGCCGAGCCCCTGTTCGAGTCGATGCTGGCCGACCTCACCCACGAGGTCGGGCTGCACTGAGAGGCCCGGGGTCAGAGGCCGATGACCGGCGGTGCGGCCTTGCCCGGCTTGCCGTAGAGGAGTTCGCTGTAGAAGTTGTCCTCGAAGCCGTACCGGGCGGCAGGACTCCCTGACTGCTGGTCACTGCCCGGTGAACCGGGGCCGCCTGCCCGGGGTGGGAGCAACTGTGGCCGGGCGACCCGTTCCGGCACCTGGTCACCCAGGACGGGCATGCAGGCCCGCCGTCCTTCGGAGCAGAAGAAGTCGCAGCGCGCGGTGCACCTGTGCGCGGGCGGCGGGGAGGGCTGGGGCGCCCGGGGCGCGGGCACCGAGAACGGGCGGTGCCGAACCTGCGGGGTCCCCCGGCCGAAGAGGGAGTCGGTGGCGAACGGGGTGGTCGGTTCGCGCGGCGTCCAGTCCAGGCCGGGACGGGCCTCGCGCAGGCGCACCACGCCGAGGAAGACGACGCCGAAGGCCCAGAGCAGCTTGGTCAGCTTGCCGGGCACCTGGTCGAGGTCGGCCAGCCACTCCTCGGTGTAGCGCTCGGTCTTCTGCGCCGAGCGCAGCCGCCGAGCACCCCACTTGAGCAGGGCTTTCGCCAGCGCCGGGGACACCTCCCCGCACTCGGCCACGACGATCGGCACCAGCAGACCGCCCAGCACGAAGGCGACGACCGGGTTCACCGCCACCCCCTCCACTCCGGCGCGGGCCGGGGCACGAACCCCCGGGACGGGGTGGAGGTCCGCTGCCGGACCGCCCCCCGGTGCTCGACCAGCAACGCCCGGGCACCGCCGAGGCCGTCCGGGCTGAGGCGGTAGAAGCGGCGGCGGGGACCGCGCGCGCTCGGCTCGTCCAGCTCCCACTCGCTGACCACCCAACCGGCCTCTTCGAGCCGGGCCAGGATCGGGTAGACGCTGCCGGTCTTGCGGCCCGCATTCTGGGCGATCTTGAGGCCGTAGAGCTGGTCATCGGGACCGAGCAGGGCCTCCAGGACGTCCAGCGTCGCCGCGGTGATGCGGAACGGCGGTCCGGCCATGGGCCAACTCTAGCTATGTAGAGATAGCCGGGGCAAGGGTCTTCGCGAGCAGCCCTCGCCATGCCGGGGCGGGCAGGGCCAGGCGGGGACCGGAGGGGTTCTTGGAGTCACGGATGAGGGTGTCGGAGCAGGTCAGCGCGACCTCGACGCAATCGCTGTTGGCACCGCCGCTATAGCTGCTCTTGCGCCAAGTGGTGTCGGCCATGCGTGTCTCCCGGGTGGTCGTACCTGCTCGCCAGCCTGGCGAGTACCTCTCGGGATTGTCCTGGATCGAGTGCGACCGCGTCGAGCCGAGGGAAGAGCTTCCAGTACCGCTGAACTTGGGCTAGGTCTTCGATGAAGAGGCCGGTGATGTAGCCGTCGAGGTAGGCCAAGGGCCTGCTTTCAGCGAAGTTGAATACGCGGAAAGCACCACCGAAGACCGAGCGCTCTCCCGCCGAGGCGGGTATCACCCGCACCACCACGCGCTGAGAAGCAGTGGCGAAGACCAGGCTCAGCAACTGCTCATGCATGACCGCCGCATCGCCGATCATCAGGTGGAGGGCGTGTTCGTGGATGAAGAACACGAACTGCGCATCCCCCCGATGCAGAGCCCGCTGGCGCTGCATCCGGGCGCCGACGTGGAAGTCCACTTCCCCCGGGGTGTGCCCCCCTTCGGCACCGATCATGGCGTGTGCGTACCGCTCGGTCTGGAGCAGGCCCGGGATCATCTGCGGCTCGTAGCTGTGCGAGGCGGTGGCAGAAGCCTCGTGGAAGACCAACGAGCGCACGGCCTCGTCCAGCATGGGGGCGTGCGGGGCGAGCCAGTGACCATCGGCGAAATTGGCAGCCCTGACCAAGGGGACCAGTTCGGTGATGACCTCGTAGGAAACCCCGCAGCGGGCCAGGTGGTGGACCATGTCCACCTCGGAGATGACCCGGTCGCCGGTTTCCAGGCGCGAGAGCACGCCCGGGTCCCAGCCGAGGACCCGAGCCAGCTCGTTCAGACCGAGGCCCGCCTGTTCGCGGTGCGCGCGCAGGGCCGCGCCCAGTTCCCGGCCGCAGGCCTTGGACTTGGAAGTCATGCGGTGAATCTAAGGGCGCCCGTGGCCGATTCCGGCGGGCGCGGCCGGGGTTTCACCCCAAGGGATCAGGTGTTGTCAGGCTGCATCAGCGCGCGGGCCGCGATGAACGCCTCAACGGCGCGGTCGATGTCGTCCGCTGTGTGGGCGGCGGACATCTGGGTGCGGATGCGGGCCTTGCCGTGGGGGACCACCGGGTAGGAGAAGCCGACGACGTAGATTCCTTGGGCCAGCAGGAGGTCCGCCATGCGGCTCGCCTCTGCCGCGTCGCCGATCATGACCGGGATGATGGGGTGTTCGCCCGCCAGGAGGTCGAAGCCCGCTTCGGTCATGCGGGTGCGGAAGTGGGTCGCGTTGGCGCGGAGGCGGTCCAGGAGGTCCGGGGTGATCAGGTCCAGGGCGGTGAGGGCGGCGGCGGTGATGCTGGGGGCCAGGGAGTTGGAGAACAGGTAGGGGCGGGAGCGCTGACGCAGGAGGTCGACGATTTCCCGGTGGGCGGCCACGTAACCGCCGCTGGCGCCGCCGAGGGCCTTGCCGAGGGTTCCGGTGTATATGTCGACTTTCTCGCTGACGCCGAAGTGTTCCGGGGTGCCCGCGCCGGTGGGGCCCATGAAGCCGACGGCGTGGGAGTCGTCGACCATGACCAGGGCGTTGTACTTCTCCGCCAGGGCCGTGATCTCGTCGAGGGGGGCGAGGTAGCCGTCCATCGAGAAGACGCCGTCGGTGGCGATGAGGCGGTAGCGGGCGTCTTGGGCTGACCGGAGTTGGGTTTCCAGGTCTGCCATGTCGCGGTTGCGGTAGCGGAGGCGGCGGGCCTTGGACAGCCGGATGCCGTCGATGATGCTGGCGTGGTTCAGCTCGTCGGAGATGATCGCGTCCTGATCGGACAGCAGGGTCTCGAACAGGCCGCCGTTGGCGTCGAAGCAGGAGCTGTAGAGGATCGTGTCTTCGGTGCCGAGGAACTCCGACAGCTTGCGCTCCAACTCCTTGTGCGGTTCCTGGGTCCCGCAGATGAAGCGGACCGACGCCATGCCGAAACCCCAGTCGGTGAGCGCCCGCTGGGCGGACTCCACCAGCGCCGGGTGGTCGGCGAGGCCGAGGTAGTTGTTGGCGCAGAAGTTCAGGACCCCGCCCGACGCCACCTGGATCGCGGCGCGCTGCGGGGACTTCAGGACGCGCTCGTCCTTGAACAGGCCCGCCTCGCGGATCTCGCCGAGGGTGGTCCGCAGGTCTTCGCGTAGCCGGCCGAACATTCAGCTCTCCCAATCCAGGACGACTTTGCCGCAGTTGCCCGCGCGGGCGGTGGCGAACGCGCGGTCGTGCTCGGTGTGGTGGAAGCGGTGGGTGATCACGGGGGCCAGGTCGAGCCCACCCTGCAACAGCACCGACATGGCGTACCAGGTCTCGAACATCTCGCGGCCGTAGATGCCCTTGAGCGTGATCATCTTCTGCACCACGGCGGCGAAGTCCACCGGGATCTCGGTGGCGGGCAGGCCCAGCATGGCGATCTTGCCGCCGTTGGTCATGTTGGCGATCATCTCCCGCAGCGCCGAGGGCTGCCCGGACATCTCCATGCCGACGTCGAACCCCTCGGTCATGGCCAGCACCGGGTAGACGTCGGCGACCTCGGCGCCGCTGACGTCGAGGGCCACGTCCACGCCGATCTTGCGGGCCAGGTCGAGCCGGTGCTCGCTGATATCCGTGACGACGACGTGCCGGGCGCCCGCGTGCTTGGCGATCGCGGCGGCCATCAGCCCGATCGGCCCCGCGCCGGTGACCAGCACGTCCTCACCGAGGACGGGGAAGGACAGCGCGGTGTGCACGGCGTTGCCGAACGGGTCGAAGATCGCGGCGATGTCCAGGTCGAGCGGGTGGCTGTGCACCCAGGCGTTCTGCTCGGGGATGACCGCGTACTCGGCGAACGCGCCGTCGGTGTGCACGCCCAGGCCGATCGTGCGCGCGCACAGGTGGCGGCGGCCCGCCCGGCAGTTGCGGCACGTGCCGCACACCAGGTGGCCCTCACCGCTGACCAGATCACCCTCGCGCACCTTGGTCACGGCCGCGCCGACCTCCACGACCCGGCCGACGAACTCGTGCCCGACGACCAACGGCGCCCTGATCGTCCTGGCCGACCACCCGTCCCAGGCGTCGATGTGCAGGTCGGTGCCGCAGATGCCGGTGCGCAGCACGCGCAGCTTGACCTCCCCGGGTCCGACGGCGGGCTCGGGCACGTCGACCAGGGACAACCCCGGGCCGGGTGCGGTCTTGACCAGAGCCTTCACGGTGCCTCCGTCGCATGGGGACGCTCACCCGCGAGTCTGCTGCCGACCGGTGCCGCGGTCCATCCGGACTTTCTGCACTGCGTTGTCAGGTCTCCTGCACAAGGGCCCGGATGGCGGTGGCGATCAACGGGTGCTGCTGGCGGCCGGTCCTGGTCAGCGCGAAGACGTGCCGGGCAGCGGGGATCGCGAGTTCGACCCCGCGGCCCTCGGGCAGGGCGGTGCGCGGGATCAGCGCGACGGCCCCGGCGGCGACGAGGGCGAGTTGGGCGGTGAAGTCGTCGGAGGTGTGGTGGATGCGGGGGCGGAACCCGGCGGCCTGGCACGCCTGGAGGACCACGTCCTGGCAGGGGTTGCCCGCCGAGGGGACCACCCAGTCGTCCGCGCGCAGGTCTTGCAGGTCGACCTCGGCGTGGCCCGCGAGCGGGTGGCCCGGCGGGAGGACGGCGTCGAACGGCTCGGAGTAGAGGGACGTGCTGGCGACCCGGGGATTCTCCTCCGGCCGCATGGTGACGGCGATGTCGATCTCCCCGTCGAGCAGCATGGGCAGGCTGTGGTGCCCCTCGGCGTCGCTGACGCGCACCTCGATCCCCACCCGGCGCAGGTTCGCCGCGGCCGGGGCGACGACCCGGGTGATGGCCGTGGCGAACGCGGCCACCCGAACCCGACCCGCCCGACCCGCGGCCAACTCGGCGAGCCGGGCCTCGGCGCGGTCCAACTCCGCGAGCACGGCGTCGGCGTGCTCGGCGAGCAACTCCCCGGCAGCCGTCAACCACACGCGCCGCCCCTTGCGGCGCAGGAGTTCCTGCCCCGCCTCGGACTCCAACACGGCCAACTGCTGCGACACCGCCGACGGCGTCAGGTGCAGCGCGCGGCCCGCCGCCGTCACGGTCCCGTGGTCGGCGAGCGCCCGCAGCACCCGCAGCCGCCGTGGGTCGATCACAGCCCGCCCGCCTCGACTCTCACGCCGTCACCCCGACTCCACGCGAACCCCTGGACCCCGCGCGAACTCTGCCGCCAAGATCCACATCCTCGCGCGCGCGACACCATCCACAACCCCCACCCTCCCGAGGGGATTCGCGGCCCTTGAGGCCATTCTACCTGCGGGAATGCGTGGGTAGGGGGTTGTGGATCTTGCCTGTGGACAACTCGCCGGTGGCGGTGTCGCCCGGGTGGGTGGAGTTGGGGCTACAGGACGATGTTGACCAGGCGGCCCGGGACGACGATGACCTTGCGCGGGGTGCCGCCGTCGACCAGGGCGGCGACCTTGTCGTCGGCCAGGGCGGTTGCCTTGACCTCGTCCTGGGTGGCCGCCGCGGGGACGGTGATGCGGCTGCGGACCTTGCCGTTGACCTGGATGGGGTATTCCACGGTGTCCTCGACCAGGTACTCCTCGTCCGCGGTCGGGAAGGGGCCGTGGGCCAGGGACTCGGCGTGGCCCAGCTTCGACCACAGCTCCTCGGCCAGGTGCGGGCACAGCGGAGCCAGCATCGGGACGATCGCCTCCGCGACGACGCGGGGGGCGCCGCCGGGGAAGTTCTTGGTCAGGTGGTTGTTCAGCTCGATCAGCTTGGCGCCCGCGGTGTTGTAGCGCAGGTTGGCGTAGTCCTCGTGCACGCCCGCGATCGACTTGTGCAGCAGGCGCAGCGTGGCCTCGTCCGGGGCTTCCTCGACGACACGGGATTCACCGGTTTCCTCGTCGACCAGGTTGCGCCACAGGCGTTGCAGGAAGCGCTGGGCGCCGACGACGTCCTTGGTGGCCCAGGGGCGGGAGACGTCCATGGGGCCCATCGACATCTCGTACATGCGGAAGGTGTCGGCGCCGTAGGTCTCGCACATCTCGTCCGGCGTGACCACGTTGCGCAGGCTCTTGCCCATCTTGCCGTACTCCTGGCGGACCTCCTGGTCGCCGTGGAAGTACTTGCCGCCGCGCTCGACGACCTCGTTGGCTTTGACGTACACGCCGCGCGGGTCGACGTAGGCGTACGCCTGGATGTAGCCCTGGTTGAACAGCCTGCGGTAGGGCTCCTCGCCGGTGACGTGGCCCAGGTCGAACAGGACCTTCTGCCAGAAGCGCGCGTACAGCAGGTGCAGGACCGCGTGCTCGACGCCGCCGACGTACAGGTCGACGCCGCCGGGGTCGTCCTGGCCGTGCTCAGGGCGCGGGCCCAGCCAGTACCGCTCGTTCTCCGGCTCGCAGAAGCGGTCGGGGTCCGTGGGGTCGACGTAGCGCAGTTGGTACCAGCACGACCCGGCCCAGTTGGGCATGGTGTTGGCGTCGCGGCGGTAGGTCTTCACGCCGTCGCCCAGGTCCAGGTCGACGGTGATCCAGTCGGTGGCCCGGGACAGCGGGGGGGAGGGCTCGGAGTCGGCGTCCTCGGGGTCGAAGGTGCGCGGGGAGTAGTCGTCGACCTCGGGCAGCTCGATCGGCAGCATGCTCTCCGGGACCGCGATCGGGGTCCCGGCCTCGTCGTAGACGATCGGGAACGGCTCGCCCCAGTAGCGCTGGCGGGAGAACAGCCAGTCGCGCAGCTTGAACTGGATGGTGCCCTCGCCGTGGCCGTGCTCCTCCAGCCAGCCGATCGCGGCCTTCTTGGCCTCGTCGATGGGCAGGCCGTCCAGGAAGCCGGAGTTGACCGCCGGGCCGTCGCCGGTGAACGCCTCGCCGTCGAAGCCCTCGGGGGGCTGCACGGTGCGGCGGACGGGCAGGCCGAAGGCGGTGGCGAAGTCCCAGTCGCGCTGGTCCTGGCCGGGCACGGCCATGATCGCGCCGGTGCCGTAACCGGCCAGCACGTAGTCGGCGATGAACACCGGGATGCTCTCGCCGTTGATCGGGTTCACCGCGTACGCGCCGGTGAAGACGCCGGTCTTCTCCCGGTTCTCCTGCCGCTCCAGCTCGGACTTGGTCGACGCGGCGCGGCGGTAGGCGGCAACGGCGTCGGCCGGGGTGGCCGCGCCCCCGGTCCAGCGCTCGTCGGTGCCCTCGGGCCACTGCGCGGTGGTGATGGTGTCGACCAGGGCGTGCTCGGGGGCCAGGACCATGTAGGTGGCGCCGAACAGCGTGTCGGGGCGGGTGGTGAACACGACGATGCTCTCCGCGCCCGCGGCGAACTTCACGCGGGCACCGCTGGACCGGCCGATCCAGTTGCGCTGCATCGATTTGACCTTCTCCGGCCAGTCCAGCCGGTCCAGGTCGTCGATCAGGCGGTCGCCGTAGGCGGTGATCCGCATCATCCACTGGCGCAGGTTGCGGCGGAACACCGGGAAGTTGCCGCGCTCGGTGCGGCCGTCGGCGGTGACCTCCTCGTTGGAGACCACCGTGCCCAGGCCCGGCGCCCAGTTGACCGGGGCCTCGGACAGGTAGACCAGGCGGTGCTCGTTCAGCACCTTGGCGCGCTCGGCCGCGGACAGCTCACCCCACGGCTTGCCGTCGAAGGTCTCCCCGGACGCGGCGAACTTCGCCTCCAGCTCGGCGATCGGGCGGGCCCTGCCCTGCTCGGCGTCGTAGTAGGAGTTGAAGATCTGCAGGAAGATCCACTGCGTCCAGCGGTAGTACTCCGGGTCGATCGTGGAGATCCGGCGCCGCTCGTCGTGGCCCAGGCCCAGCCTGCGGATCTGGCGCAGGTAGGTCTGGATGTTGTCCTCGGTGGTCTTGCGCGGGTGCTGGCCGGTCTGCACGGCGTACTGCTCGGCGGGCAGGCCGAACGCGTCGAAGCCCATGGTGTGCAGCACGTTGCGGCCGGTCATCCGGTGGTACCTGGCGTACACGTCGGTGCCGATGAACCCCAGGGGGTGGCCGACGTGCAGGCCCGCGCCCGACGGGTACGGGAACATGTCCTGCACGAACAGCTTGTCGGCCGGGACCTCCGCGCCGCTCGACAGCGGGCCGACCGGGTTCGGCGCGTGGTACGTGCCGTTGGCCTCCCAGTACTCCTGCCAGCGCTGCTCGATCCGGCCTGCCAGCTCGGCGGTGTACCGGTGCCCCGGGACCGTGTCCGGTGTGGTGTCGCTCATCCGAGGGTTCCTTCCACTGCGTCTCCTGCTTGCCCCGACAACAAGAAACCCCCCAGCCGAGAAAAGGCATGGAGGGTTGCCGCGCTCACCAGTAACTGGTCAGCGCGGCCAAGTAAGCAGGAGGCGAGCCGTACTCATGCGGATGAGGATACCGCACATGAGGTGCGCTCCTCGGGTGCGTTCCCCGGGTGCGGTGAACCCGCCGCGGACCGCCGCTTACCATCGAGCCGTGAACCTCGTGCCACTCGCCCCGCTGGTCGCGGGCCTCCCGCTGCTCGCCGTCGGATTCCTCGGCCTGACCGAGCGGCTGCCGCGCAACCGCTTCGGCGGCGTGCGGACCCCGGCGACGCTGCGCAGCGACGAGGCGTTCCGGGTGGGCAACAAGGTCGCCGGGCTGCCGACGCTGGTCGCGGGCGCGGTCGGCGTGCTGGGCGCGGTCGCGGCCTGGGCCATGCCGGGGACCGGTGGGCTGCTGGTGGTGGCGCTGATCGCGTTCGTCGGGTTGGTCGCCATCACCCTGGCGGGCGGTGTGCTGGGCAACCGGGCGGCGGACGCGGTGCCGGAGCCCGCGCCGGCACTGCCCGCGGGCTGCGCCGGGTGCCAGTGCGGTGCGGGCGGCTGCGGGACGTTCACCAAGACCGCCTAGTTGTCCTTCACGTCACCCGGGTGGGTGGCCAGCAGCGCCAGCGGCATCCCCTGCCTGCGCAGGACCCGGCCCCACAGGTCCTCCTCCGCGGGGGCCAGCACGTCGTTGGGCAGCGCCGGGACCACGATCCAGTCGCCGCGGTCGATCTCGCCCGCGAGCTGGCCGACGTCCCACCCGGCGTAACCGGCGAAGACCCGCATCCCCCGGAACTTGGGGACCAGGACCTCCGGGTCGGCGTCGAGGTCGACCAGGGCCACCGGGCCGCGCACGCTGATCAGGCCGGTGACGCCGTCGAGGTTCTCCCCGGTGCGCATGGCGGCCAGGCACAGCGCCGTCTTCTGCTCGACCGGGCCGCCGACGAACACCGAGCCGGGGCGGGTCACGTGCGGGCCCCAGTTCGGCAGCACGTCGTCCACCGGCACGTCGCTGGGGCGGTTGAGCACGACTCCGAGCGTGCCCTCGCCCCGGTGGTCGATGACGTAGACCACCGTGCGGCGGAAGTTGGAGTCGAGCAGGCTCGGCGCCGCGACGAGCAGCGTTCCCGGCTCGACCTCGGGATCGGAGGTCACCCCGCCATGATCCCACCTCGGCGGCGGGAGGCGGCAGCCAACACGGCGCAGACGGGAACAACACCGGCGAGTCGTGCGTTGGACGGGGTGGTCGGCACCACCGTGTCCCCCGGGCTCAACCTGAACCGCCTTCGTGGAATACCGCTCGGCTGGAGCCACGTTGCGCGAACCGCCGTGAGGCGACCGGGTGTCGACCCCGGATTGGGCGGTCCCTCGGGGCCGCCCAATCCGGTTTTCTAGGCTGTCCCGTCGTGAGCACCGTCGGGCACGACCGGGTCGGAGCGCGGGCGCTCCTCGCTGGGGCCGGGTTCCGCCGACTCCTCCACAGCCGCTTCGCCGCCCAGTGGGGCGACGGCCTGTTCCAGGCCGGTCTGGCCGGGGCGGTCCTGTTCAACCCGGAGCGCGAGGCCGACCCGCTGGCGATCGCCGCCGGGTTCACCGCGCTGCTGCTGCCGTACTCGGTCGTCGGCCCGTTCGCGGGCGCCCTCCTCGACCGCTGGGACCGGCGGCGGGTGCTGGTCGTGGCGAACCTGCTGCGCGGAGTCCTGGTGCTGGTGTCGGCGCTGGCCGTGGCACTGGGGGCGACCGGGCTGTTCGGGCTGGCGCTGGTGGTCGTGGGGATCAGCCGCTTCGTGGGGTCCGGGATGTCGGCGTCGCTGCCGCACGTGGTGCCGGTGCGCACGCTGGTGGAGGCGAACGCCCTGGCCACCACCCTGGGCTCGGTGGTGACGGTGTTCGGCGCGGTCTGCGCGGTCGGCCTGCGCGCGGTCTTCGGCGACGGGGACGTCGGGTCGGGGGCGACCACGGCGTTCGCGGTGCTCGGCTCGGTGGCGGCGGCCTGGTTCGCCGGGCGGTTCACGGCGGGGGCACTGGGACCCGACGAGGTGAACGAACCCAGGGAAACCGTGCGGGCCATCGCGCGCGGCCTGCTCGACGGCGGCCGGGCGGCGGTGCGGACACCGTCGGTGCTGGCCGGGTTCGTGGCGCTGCTGGCGCACCGGGCGGCGTTCGGGGTGGCGCTGCTGCTGGTGGTCCTGCTGATGCGGTTCCGGTTCGACTCCGGGCTGGGCGGGCTGGGACTGGTCGCCGGGCTGTTCGGGGTGGGCATCCTGGTCGCCGGGCTGACCACCGCGCGGATCGTGGCCCGGTTCGGGCGGCGGCGCACCGTGCAGGGGGTGCTGGTGCTGGGCGCGGTGGCCATCGTGGGCCTCGGGCTGCCGCTGGCGATGCCGACCGTGCTGGCGGCGGCACTGCTGATCTCGTTCGCAGGCCAGATCGTGAAGCTGTGCGTGGACGCGGCGGTGCAGCGCGACATCGGCGACGACACGCGCGGGCGGGTGTTCGCGCTCTACGACACGCTGTTCAACGTCACGCAGGTGGCGGCGGTGGCGCTGGCCGCGCTGGTGGTGGCCCCGGACGGGGCGTCGCCGGGGCTGATCCTGGCGGCGGGCGGGTGCTACCTGGTGGGCCTGGCCGGCTTCACGGCCGTCACCCGCCACGGGTGACGCGGGGTTGTCCACAGGCGGGGGTACTCCCGCCGCATCACTCCATGGTTGTCCACAGGTTTTCGTCGGATCTGTTCTCGCAGGTCAGAGGCGGTAGACTGGCTTCGGGGACGCCCCCCAGGGAGTGGTGGGGGCTGCTTTGCGCGCGGGTGCCCGCCCCTGCCCTCGCGTTACCTTCCCGGTGCCGTCTCGCGCTTGCTCACGATTCGCTCGTCTTCCTGGTAGTTGTCGCCCCCGGGCGGTGCCATGTTGGTGACCAGGAGGTCGGTGACGATCCCGTCGGCACAGGTGACCCGCAGCACCTGGCCCCGGTTGCCGAGGCCCACGGGTTCGACCGAGGAGACTCCGGGGTGCTCCGTGGGCAGTTCACTCACCAGCGCCCGGAAACGGCTGTTGCGCACGGCTCACCACCCCTGCTTCGGCGGCTGGAAGTCCCTGTGGTCCGGGATGCCCGGGCCGCTGGTCTGCATCACCTGGACAGCACCTGTGCCGCCGTTGGCGAAGTTCACCCTGATCAACACGTGGTTGTAGGCCACGTCCGGGGACAGCTCCACACCGCGCCGCATGTCCACGACCTCGGTGATCTCGTCGTGGTCGAGTGCACGCAGGCGCTCGTCCAACCAATCCGCGAGTTCGTTCAGCTTCACCGGACCATCCTCGCACCCGGGGTCAGGCGGGGGCGATGCCCTGCTCTTCCGCCCACTCGCGGAGGGCGGCGATGGCCTCGTCGTGGTCCATGGGGCCCCGGTCGAGGCGGAGTTCCTTGAGGTGGCGCCACGCCTGGCCGACCAGCGGGCCCGGGGGCAGGTTCAGCAGGCGCATGATCTCGTTGCCGTCGAGGTCGGGGCGGACCCTGGCGAGGTCTTCCTCCTCGGCGATGCGGGCGATCCGCTCCTCCAGGCCGTCGTAGGTGCGCTGGAGGGCGTTGGCCTTGCGGCGGTTGCGGGTGGTGCAGTCGGCGCGGACGAGCTTGTGGAGGCGGGGGAGGAGGTCGCCCGCGTCGGTGACGTAGCGGCGGACCGCGGAGTCGGTCCACTCGCCCTTGCCGTAGCCGTGGAAGCGCAGGTGCAGGAACACCAGCTTGGCCACGTCCTCGGTGAGGTCCTTGCTGTAGCGCAGGGCCCGCAAGCGCTTTCGGACCATCTTGGCGCCGACCACCTCGTGGTGGTGGAAGCTGACCCCGCCCCCTTCGACGTGGCGGCGGGTGTCGGGCTTGCCGATGTCGTGCAGGAGGGCGGCCAGGCGCAGGACCAGGTCCGGTTCGGTGCCCTCCTCCTCCAGGTCGATGGCCTGGTCCAGGACGACGAGGGAGTGCTCGTAGACGTCCTTGTGCTGGTGGTGCTCGTCGATCTCCAGGCGCATCGCGGGCAGCTCGGGGAGGACGTGGGCGGCGAGGCCGGTGTCGACGAGCAGTTCGACGCCGCGGCGGGGGAACTTGCCGCACAGGAGCTTGGACAGCTCGGCCTGGACGCGCTCGGGGGTGATGCGGGCGATCTCGGCGCTCATCGACGTCATGGCCTCCACCACCCGGGGGGCCGGGGTGAGGCCGAGCTGGCTGGCGAAGCGGGCCGCGCGCAGCATCCGCAGCGGGTCGTCGGCGAAGGACTCCTGGGGGGTGGCCGGGGTGTCCAGGACGCGGTCGCCCAGGGCGGACATGCCGTCGTGGGGGTCGATGAACGCGCGGGAGGACAGGTCGATGGCCATGGCGTTGACGGTGAAGTCGCGGCGCACCAGGTCGTCTTCGACCGTGTCTCCGAAGCGGACCTCGGGGTTGCGGGTGACCCGGTCGTAGGCGTCGGAGCGGAAGGTGGTGATCTCGCAGACGATGCCGCCCTTGCTGGCGCCGACCGTGCCGAAGGCGATGCCGGTGTCCCAGACCGCGTCGCCCCAGGGGGAGACCAGGGCGAGGATCTGCTCCGGGCGGGCGTCGGTGGTGAAGTCGAGGTCGTTGCCGTGCAACCGGCCGAGCATGGCGTCGCGGACGCTGCCGCCGACCAGGTAGAGGCTGTGGCCTGCACGCGCGAAGCGGGCCGCCAGGTCGTCGGCGACGGGGGAGACGCGCAGCAGCTCCACCACCGCGTTCTGGGCTGCCGAGGTTCGGGACACGGTTGACGAGGTTATCCGCAACGGCCCGCGCGCCGTCCGCCCGCCGCCCCCACTGCGCCGATCGCACTACCATCGCCTCCATGCCCCCGTCTTCCGGCAGGTCCCGAGGCGCGCGGTCCGGCCGCCGGTTGCGCCGCCGCGGCCGGAAGCTGACCACGGTCGACGAGACCTCCGCGGGTGGTCTCGTCATCGACCGCTCCACCTTCCGGGTGGCGTTGATCGGCAGGTTGGACCGGCGCGGGCGGTTGCTGTGGTCGCTGCCGAAGGGGCACATCGAGGCCGGGGAGACCCCCGAGCAGACCGCGGTGCGCGAGGTCGCCGAGGAGACCGGCATCGACGGCGAGGTGGTGCGCCCGCTCGGCACGATCGACTACTGGTTCGTGGCCGACGGCACCCGGCGCATCCACAAGACCGTGCACCACTTCCTGCTGGTGGCGCACTCCTTCGAGCTGTCCGACGAGGACGTCGAGGTGACCGAGGTGGCCTGGGTGGACTTCGACGACCTCGACGCCCGGCTGGCCTACGCCGACGAGCGCCGTCTCGTGCGCAAAGCCCGCCAACTACTCTCCGAGCATCCACTGTCACCCGAACCGGTGGAGTCGGACCTGCCCGAGGTCGGACGGGCCTGAACGCGATGCCTGGAGCGAACCCGTGACTGATCGACTGCGCCGCACCGGCCTGGTGGTGCTCGCCGCGGTCCTGGCGGCGCTGGTCGTGCCGCTGCCCTCGGCGGCGGCGCAGCAGCCCGGGCGGCTGCGCGTCGACCTCGACCAGTTGCTGCCCCGGGTGGTGGACGCGGCCGCGCAGGCCATCACCGTGACCGGGAAGATCACCAACACCGGTGACCGCAACGTCGAGAAGATCGAGGCCCGGTTGCAGCGCGGCGCGGTGCTCGACACCGAGTCGGCCCTGCGCGGCGCGCTCAACGACCCGCAGAAGACCGACGCGGTGAACCGCCCGCAGGTCAGCTCCACCTTCCAGCCGATCTCCGACCGCCTCGACCCCGGCGAGTCGGCGTCGTTCTCGATCAGCGTGCCGCTGGGGGCGGACAAGGGCGCGCTGAAGCTGGACCGGCCCGGGGTCTACCCGGTGGCCCTCAACTTCAACGGCGACCCGGAGTTCGGCCGCACCGAGCGGGTCGGCGCGCTGAGCACGCTGCTGCCGGTGCTGTCGGTCCCCGGTGGCGGCGCGGTCACCCCGCCCGCCGCGCCGAGCAGGCTGACCGTGCTGTGGCCGCTGGTGGACGACCGGCCGCGCCGGGTGCAGACCCCGCTCGACGGGACCCCGCCGGTGTTCTCCGACGACGGCCTGTCCTCCTCGGTGTCCGGGGGCCGGTTGTTCAACCTGGTCGACGCGGTGCAGCGGGCGGCCCGGTCGAACGCGTCGATGCTGCGGTCGCTGTGCTTCGCCGTGGACCCGGACCTGCTGGAGTCCGTGCAGGTGATGACCACCGGCTACCGGGTGCGCACCGCCGACGGGCGGCTGGTCGACGGCAGCGGCGGCCGGGCCGCGCAACTGTGGTTGGACCGGGTGAAGGAGCTGACCCGCGGCCAGTGCGTGGTGGCGCTGCCCTACGCCGACGCGGACCTGGCGGCGCTGTCGCGGGCCGGGGCGACGGGCCTGCAGGCCAACGCGCTCGACGTGGCGGTGCAGGTGGAGACCGCGCTGGGCACCAAACCGCTGGCCGGGGTGGTGTGGCCGGAGAGCGGCACCCTCGACGCGCGCACCCTGGGCGACCTGGCGAAGCTGCGCCGCACCACGGTGCTGGTCGACTCCGGCAAGCTGCGCGACACCTCCGGCGCGGCGCCGCACCGGCTGGCCGACAACCTCAACGCCGTCCCCTACGACCAGTTGATCGCCAACTCGCTGTCCCCGCGCACCACCGGCGACGACTCCGGGGTGAAGACGTCCTCGGTGCAGAACGGGTTGGCGACCCTGGTCTTCCGCGCCGCCTTCCAGGCCGTTCCCGGGCAGGTGGAGCTGGTCGCCCCGCCGCGCAGGTGGAACGCCTCCGGTGCGGAGCTGACCGTGTTCCTGCAGGCCATCGAGTCGCTGGAGGCCCAGGGCTACCTCGACACGCTGGGGTTGCAGTCGCTGGTCGACGGCACCGAGCAGGGGCAGGCGGCCGGGGTGGACTACTCCGCCGCCGACACCGCCGCCGAGCTGCCGTCGTCGGCGGTCGCGACCGTGGCCCAGGTCGACGCGATGCAGCGCGAGCTGACCAGCACCGTGCTGTTCGAGGACGACACCCAGCTCGTGCAGCCGGACGCGCTGGTGCAACCGCTGCGCGCCGGGTTGATCCGGGCGTCGTCGGCCGCCTGGCGGTCCACCCCGGAGCGGGCGGGCGCGGCCACCGACGAGGTGTCGAACCAGATGTCGGCGCTGCTGTCGCAGGTGACGGTGACCGACCCGGGCAGGCCGCTGTCGCTGGCGTCGGCGGACAGCCCGATCCCGGTCTACATCACCAACTGGCTGCCGGTGAAGGTGCAGGCCCGGATCAACCTCGGGTCCACCCCCGGGCTCAAGCCGGAGCAGCAGATCGTGGTGCAGATCCCGGCGAAGGCGTCCCTGCCGCGCTACCTGCCCGCCGAGGTCACCCGGTCCGGCCGGTTCAGCGTCGACATCTGGCTGACCACCGAGCAGGGCACCCGGTTGGGCGGGACCTCCCGGGTCGAACTGAACTCGACCTCGTACGGCAGCATCACCCTGGCGGTAACCTTCCTGGCCGCCGGTGTTCTCGTGCTGTTGGTCGGCCTGCGGTTGTTCCGCAGGATCCGCGCGCGGCGCACGGCGGGCACCGCGGTGACCGACCAGCTCTGACGGTGCCCCGGCGGTGGCCCGGGGCAGGACCAGCTCTCAGGCGGGGTACAAGTGAGCACACCGAGGACGGACAGCGTGCAGCAGGACGCGCCCGGGGAGGGCACCGCGCAGGTGCCCCCCGCCCAGCGGGCGGCCGCGCCGACGCCGTCGCTGGCGAAGGCCAGCGGGTCGATGGCGATCGCCACCCTGGTCAGCCGGATCACCGGGTTCTTCTGGAAGATCATGCTGGCCTGGGTGGTCGGCACGGACGTGGTGTCCGACTCGTTCACCATCGCCAACACGCTGCCCAACATCATCTTCGAGCTGCTGCTCGGCGGGGTGCTGGCGAGCATCGTGGTGCCGCTGCTGGTGCGCTCGCAGGACGACCCGGACGGCGGCGCCGAGTACACCAACCGGCTGCTCACCGTCGGGCTCACCGGGCTGGCGGTCGGCACCGTGGTCGCGGTGGCCGCCGCGCCGCTGTTCACCTGGCTCTACGTGGACGACTCGACCGGCCGGGCCACCCCGGACCTGGTGACGGCGTTCGCCTACCTGCTGCTGCCGGAGATCCTGTTCTACGGGCTGTTCGCGCTGCTCTCGGCGATCCTGCAGGCCCGGCAGGTGTTCGGGCCGACCGCGTGGGCGCCGGTGGTCAACAACCTGGTCATCATCGCCACCCTCGGCGCCTACGCGCTGCTGCCCGGCGAGCTGACCGTCGACCCGGTCCGGATGACCGACGCGCACGTGCTGACCCTCGGCATCGGCGTGACGCTGGGCATCGTGGTGCAGTCGGTGATGCTGCTGCCCGCGCTGCGCCGGGTCGGGCTCCGGTTCCGCTGGACCTGGGGCATCGACGCCAGGCTCAAGGAGTTCGGCGGGCTGGCGCTGTGGATCCTGGGGTACGTGGCGGTCAGCCAGGTCGGCATGGTGATCACCCAGCGGGTGCTGACCGCGGCGGCCGAGGGCGGCGCGACGATCTACGCCAACGCCTGGCTGCTGTTCCAGCTCCCCTACGGCGTCATCGGCGTCTCGCTGCTGACCGCGATCCTGCCGAGGATGAGCAGGGCCGCGGCCGCGGGCGACACGGCGAAGCTGGTCGACGACCTGTCGGTGGGGGCGCGGCTGTCGACGGTGATGCTGGTGCCGATCAGCGCGGTGCTGACCGTGACCGGGTCGGCGGTCGGCGTGGCGCTGTTCAACAACGGTGAGACCACCTTCGCCGCCGCGCAGCGGCTGGGCTTGGCGCTGGCGTTCTCCGCGTTCGGCCTGCTGCCCTACGCGCTGGTGATGTTGCAGCTTCGGGTGTTCTACGCGATGAAGGACGCGCGCACGCCGACGCTGATCATGGTCGTGATGACCGTGGTGAAGATCCCGCTGATGTACATGACCGCCGCCGTGGTGCGCCCCGACCAGGTGGTCATCGGCGTGCTGCTGGTCAACTCGCTGACCTTCGTCGTCGGCGCGGTCCTGGGCCAGATGTGGCTGTGGGTGCGGCTGGGCAACCTGCACAGCAAGAAGGTCGTCAAGGTCATCGCGATGAGCGTGGTGGCCGGGGTCGCCGGGGTGGCCGCCGGGTGGCTGGTCACCAGGCTGGTGCTGCCCGCCGGGGTCGAGGGGCGGGTCAGCGCGTGGGTGGCGCTGGTGGTGCAGGGGCTGGTGGCGAGCGTGGTCGCGTTCGGCGTGCTGGCGCTGTTCCGGGTGCCCGAGCTGAAGCCCGCGACCAGCCGGATCACCCGACTGGTGCGCCGCGGTTGATTCGCTCGTCGCCGGTGGGCGGCGGATTTCCCGTACTCTCGTGAGCAAGGTCGGCAGGGGCGTCGGCAGGCGGAGAGAACGGTGACGACAAGACGGACCGAGTACCCAGGGGGCGAGGGATCGTCTGGTCTGCGGGCCAAGGACGGTTTCCTCGTGCCCGGTGGCGTCGTCGGCGACGGCCGCTACCGGCTGCTGGCCCGGTTCGGTGTCGACGAGCGCGCCCGCGCCGAGCTGTGGCGGGCCCAGGACGGGCAGCTCCGCCGCGACGTGGCGCTGACGCTGCTGATCGCCGACCCGGGGGACGGCGCCGCCGCCGCGGCGGCCCGGCGCACCCTGGAGCGGGTCACGCACTCCGCCCGGGTCAACCACCCCGGGCAGGCCAGGGTGCTCGACGTGCTCAGCCCCGGCAACGGCATCGCCCACGGCGAGGGCCTGCTGGGCATGATCGTGGCCGACTGGACCCAGGGCACCGACCTGCTCGACGTCATCGCCGAGCACCCGCTGCCGCCCGCGACCGCGGCCCGGCTGCTGGAGCCGCTGGCCGCCGCGGTCGAACTGGCCCACCACAGCGGCCTGGTCCTCGGCGTCGACCACCCGCAGCGGGTGCTGGTCAGCCCCGAGGGCACGCTCAAGCTCGCCTTCCCCGGTCCGCTGCCCGACACCGACCTGCAGGACGACGTGCGCGGTCTCGGCGCGCTGCTGTACCTGCTGCTGACCGGCCGCTGGCCGCTGCCGGGCGGTCCGGCGGGCGTGCCCGCCGCGCCGACCGGACCGGACGGCCGGGTCGTGGCGCCGCGGGCGATGTTCGGCTACATCCCGCACGACCTCTCCGCCGCCGCGGTCCGCAGCCTGTCCGACGACGAGACCGGCGGCATCCGCACCAGCGCCGGGCTGATCCGGGTGCTGGAGCGGGCCAAGGCGGCCCCGGACGTCACCGAGACCATCGCGGCGGTCGACGACGAGGAGGAGTACGAGGACGACGGCGCGGTCTGGACGACCCGGCGGCCCAGCAACGACCGCACCAAGCGGCGCAAGCTCGCCATCGGCGTGACCGCGCTGGCGGTGGCCACCGTCGGCGTGCTGGCCTGGTTGGGCACGCAGCTCATCGGCTTCTTCAGCGACGACGGCCCCAGCCCGGGTGGGCCGATCGCGGTGGCCACGGCCCCCGGCGGTGTGCCTGCGAACGCGCCCGCCCCGCCGCAGCCCGCCCAGCCGATCGACGCCGCCAGCGTGAAGGTGTTCAAC
The DNA here is from genome assembly GCF_021056305.1 of Actinokineospora sp. PR83. Lineage (NCBI taxonomy): Bacteria > Bacillati > Actinomycetota > Actinomycetes > Pseudonocardiales > Pseudonocardiaceae > Actinokineospora > Actinokineospora sp. PR83. Next base: position 16,718 of record NZ_JAJCXD010000055.1, on the reverse strand, counting down.
GTCAAGGGCACCGCCGACAGCCCCAACCGGGCCAGCCGCGCGGTCGACGGCGACGCGCAGACCGCGTGGAAGACCGACAGGTACCAGCGGCAGTTCCCGGCGCTCAAGCCCGGCGTGGGGATCATGGCCTCGTTCGCCGAGCCGGTCCGCTTCGCCGAGGTCACCATCGACTCGCCGAGCGCGGGCACCGTGGTGGAGATCCGCACGGCCCCCTCGGAGAAGCCGTCGCTGGAGGAGACCAGGGTGATCGGGAAGGCCACCCTGTCTGCGGGGCAGAACAAGCTCCAGCTCGACAACGCCGAGCCGACCCAGCACCTGCTGGTGTGGATCACCGCCCTGGGCGAGGGGAACGTGTCCGAGCTGACCGAGGTCGGGTTCGTGCGGTCCCGGTGACCGCGGGTCGGACTGCCGACCACGGCCGGTGATCCCCGGTCTGAGCCGGTCACACCGCCCGGGAAGTGCCCTATACCCTGTTCGCGTGACCGCCGCTGCCAGTTCGGACGCCGACCTCATCGCGGCGCACGCCGCGGGGGATCCACGCGCCTTCGCCGAGCTCGTGCGCCGCCACCGGGACCGGATGTGGGCCGTCGCGCTGCGCACCCTCCGCGACCCGGAGGAGGCGTCGGACGCGCTGCAGGAGGCCTTCATCTCCGCGTTCCGCGCGGCCGGGTCGTTCCGGGCCGAGTCCCAGGTGACCACGTGGCTGCACCGCATCGTGGTGAACGCCTGCCTGGACCGGGTCCGGCGCAGGCAGGCCCGCCCGACGGTGCCGCTGCCGGAGACCGGGCCGGGCGAGCCGGTCACCCCGCGCGACGCGATGGCGGAGCGGGAGACGCGCCTGGTGGTGCAGACGGCGTTGCAGGACCTGTCCGAGGACCAGCGGGTGCCGATCCTGCTGGTGGACGTCGAGGGCTACTCGGTGGCCGAGACGGCGAAGATGCTGGGCATCGCCGAGGGCACCGTGAAGAGCCGGTGCGCGCGCGGTCGGGCGAAGCTGGCGAAAGTTCTCGGGCATCTGCGGAACCCCGATGCAGATGCGAACGTCCCAGGTGGCGCTATGGACGGGCGAGACGTGCCGAGCAGGCGCCAGCGGGAGGGACGATGACGGACGAGGTTCGGGGCGGTCGAGGCCCCTCAGGCCCGCCGTGGTCTGTCGACCTCCTCGCCGACCTGCACGCGGGGGTGCTGGACCGGGAGCAGAGCGCCCGGTTGTGGCCGCAGGTGAAGGCGGACCCGGCGGCGCGGGCGATCCTGGACGCGCTGGAATCGGTGCGCACCGACCTCGGTGACCTCGGCGCGGCCCCGGTCGCGCCGATGCCCGCCCACTTCGCCGCGCGCCTGGACGCCGCACTGGACGCCGAGGCCCGACGGGCCCCCGGCGGCGGTGGGGTGGCGGTCGCGGCGCTGCCGCCGCAGCCGGGGCTGGCCCCGGTGGTCGACCTGGCCGCCGCGCGGCGCAAGCGCAACCGGGTGGCCGCGTGGGCGGGTGGGCTGCTGACCGCGGCCGCCGCCGCGGTGGCGATCTCGATCGCGGTCGTGCCCACCTCGACGACGGGCGTGCCGAAGGCGGCGATGCCGCCCAGCGAGCAGACGCAGGACCCGGGGGCGCAGCCACCGCTGGCGGCCTCCAGCTCCGACCTGGGCGGTGCGGTCGGCAAGGTCGGCACCACCAAGGACTACGGCGACCTCGGCGACCAGGCCGGGCTGGACCGGTGCCTGGCGGCCAACGACGTCGACCCGGCCAAGGCGCAGACGATCGGCGTGCGCCCGGTGACCCTCGACGGCAAGCCCGGGACGATGGCGATCCTGCTGGTGCCCGGTGAGCTGGGGAAGTTCCGGGTGCTGGTGGTCGAGCCGGATTGCTCCGCACTGGCCGACACCGTCATCGGCTGACGCGGTCTTCCCCGGCGGTCGCGCCGGTGCGACCCGTCACCGGCGGGCGCGGAACAACCGGCGCATACGATCGCGTTGACACGAGAGCGCCAGGGAAACGGCCCTGGCGACTTGTCGACGGAGGAGCAGCATGGCTGCGGAAGCGGACCAGATCCGTAACCTGATCATCGTCGGTTCCGGTCCGGCCGGGTACACGGCCGCCGTGTACGCCGCTCGCGCCCAGCTCGAACCACTGGTGTTCGAGGGGTCGCAGTTCGGTGGGGCGCTGATGACGACCACCGAGGTGGAGAACTTCCCCGGCTTCCGCGACGGCATCATGGGCCCCGACCTGATGGAGCAGATGCGCGCGCAGGCCGAGCGGTTCGGCGCCGAGCTGCGCGCCGAGGACGTCGACGAGGTCGAGCTGACCGGCGAGGTCAAGTACGTCACCGCCAACGGCGTCCGCTACGCCGCGCGCGCGGTCATCCTGGCGATGGGCGCCGCCGCGCGCTACCTGAACGTGCCCGGTGAGCAGGAGATGCTCGGCCGCGGCGTGTCGGCGTGCGCCACCTGCGACGGCTTCTTCTTCCGCGACCAGGACATCGCCGTGCTCGGCGGCGGCGACTCGGCGATGGAGGAGGCCACCTTCCTCACCCGGTTCGCCAGGTCGGTCACCGTCATCCACCGGCGCGAGGACTTCCGCGCCTCCCGGATCATGCTGGAGCGGGCCAGGGCCAACGAGAAGATCCGCTGGCAGCTCAACTCCAAGGTCACCGAGGTCACCGGCGACGGGACCGTCAAGGGTCTCAGGCTGCGCGACACCAAGACCGGCGCGGAGTCCACGCTCGACGTCACCGGCTTCTTCCTGGCCATCGGCCACGACCCGCGCAGCGCGCTGGTCACCGGCCAGGTCGACGTGGACGACGAGGGCTACGTGGTGACCAGGGGCAAGAGCACTTACACCAACCTCGACGGCGTGTTCGCCGCGGGCGACCTGGTCGACCACGAGTACCGCCAGGCCATCACCGCCGCGGGGTCGGGCTGCGCGGCCGCGATCGACGCCGAGCGCTGGCTCGCCGAGCACGGTTCGGCGCAGGCCGAGTCGGCCCCCGAGCTGGTCGGCGGCGGCTACGGCCCCGGCACCAACTGACATCCCCGCAACCTGTCTGAGGAGAAGAAGAGATGGCTGGCAACACCGTTGACGTGACCGACAAGACCTTCGTGGACGAGGTCCTGACCAGCGAGAAGCCGGTGATCGTGGACTTCTGGGCGACCTGGTGCGGGCCGTGCCGGATGGTCTCGCCGGTGCTGGACGAGATCGCGGGCGAGAACAAGGACAAGATCACCGTGGCGAAGGTCGACATCGACAAGAACCCGGGCACCGCGCGCGACTACCAGATCATGTCGGTGCCGACGATGATCGTGTTCCAGGGCGGGAAGCCGGTGAAGACGATCGTGGGCGCCAAGCCGAAGGCCGTGCTGCTCAAGGACCTCGCCGACTACCTGGGTTGAGATCCCGGGCCGATCCCTGCCTGATCCGCTGATCAGCCCAAACCGAGGCAACCCCGACCCGGGGCCCGTGCGTCCTGTCTACGACGCACGGGCCCCGTTCGCATGTCGCACGCCCCTCCGGGTGCAAGCCAGGTGGACAAGGCACAATGGTCAGTCGTCACCGATTCCGCGCCCGTCCCTTCCCGCGGGTGCCCGTCCGGAGAGCGAGAGCGTGAATGCGGGTACTGCGCCGCGGCGATGGGGGACCGGCCGTGGCCGAGGTTCGGTCCACGCTCGCAGCGTTGGGCCTGTTGCCCCCGGTCACCGGCCCGGCCGAGCAAGTCCTGTTCGACCCGCTGATGGAGGGCGCGATCCGCGCGTTCCAGCAGCAGCGCGGGCTGATCACTGACGGGCTGGTCGGCCCGGCCACCTACCGGGCGCTGCGCGACGCCACCCACCAGCTCGGCGGTCGCCCGCTGGCGTACATGGTGTCCGCCCCGATCACCGGTGACGACGTGCTCACCCTGCAGGAGCGGCTGCTGGAGCTGGGTTACGACGCGGGCCGCCCGAACGGCGTGTTCGTCGGGCAGACCGAGGCGGCGCTGCGCAACTTCCAGCGCGACTACGGCCTGACCGTGGACGGCATCTGCGGCCCGGAGACGGTGCGCGCGCTGCGCCAGCTCTCCCCGCGCGCCCGCGGCGGTCGCCCGGTGCTGCTGCGCGAGCAGGAGCGGGTCCGCCGCTCGGGGCCGCGGCTGCGCGGCAAGCGGATCGTGATCGACCCCGGCCACGGCGGCGCCGACACCGGGATCGTCGCCGGGGACGTCACCGAGGCCGCGCTGATGTGGGACCTGGCCAGCAGGCTGGAGGGCCGGATGGTGGCCACCGGCATGGAGGCGCTGCTCTCCCGCGGCCCCGACCAGTGCCCGGACGAGTCCGAGCGCGCCCGGTTCGCCAACGACGCCGGGGCCGACCTGGTGCTGTCCCTGCACACCGACGCCAACAGCTCCCCGCACGCGCAGGGGGTGGCGAGCTTCCACTTCGGCACCGGCAACGGCGCCACGTCCACCCTGGGCGAGGCGATGGCCGGGCTGATCCAGCGCGAACTGGCCAAGCGCACCGGGTTGCGCGACTGCGGCACCCACCCCAAGACGTGGGACGTGCTGCGGCTGACCCGCTGCCCGGCGGTGCGGATCGAGATCGGCTACCTGTCCAACGCCGAGGACCGGGCCCGGCTGGTCGACCCGGCGTTCCGGGACGTGGTCGCCGAGGGCATCGTCGTGGCGGTGAAGCGGCTGTACCTGCTGGGGGAGAACGACCAGCCCACCGGCACGTTCAGCTTCGCCGACGTGATGGCCCACGAGCTGCTGGCCCGGGGCTGAGCGACCGCCCCCGCAAACCCTTGCGGGGGCGTCTGCCAGCGGTCACCCGCGTTGCAGGACCGGGTTCGCGGTGGACACCGAGACGGTGTTCAGCAGGCGCTCCAGGGCCGCCTCGACGTCTTCCTTCCAGGTGATCCCGGTGCGCAGCTCCAGCCGCAGCCGGGGCCAGCGGGGGTGCGGGCGCACGGTCTTGAAGCCGACGCTGGTCAGGAAGTCGGCCGGGACCACGCAGGAGCGCTCCTCGTCCGGCTGCGCGTCGCCGAAGGCCTCGATCGCCTTCACACCGCGGCGGGTGAGGTCCTTGGCCACCGCCTGCACCAGCATCCGGCCCAGCCCGCCACCGCGGAACTCCGGGACGACGTGGAAGCCGGTGAGCACGACGGCGTCGGCGCTGATCGGCGACGTCGGGAAGGCCGACGCGCGGGGCACGGCGTTCGGCGGGGCGTAGAGCACGAACCCGACCGGGAGCTTGTCGCTGTAGACGACCCGACCGCAGGAGCCCCACTCCAGCAGCACGCTGGAGACCCAGGCCTCCTTCTCCAGCTCGGTCGTGCCGAACTCCTCGGCCTGCTCCTTCAGGTGCGGCGCCAGCTCCCAGTACACGCAGCCGCGGCAGTGCTTCGGCAGGTGCTCCAGGTTGTCCAGGGTGACGCCCACGACACGTCGGGACACCCAACCTCCTGTGCCTCGCGGACCTGTCGCAACGCCCGCACGGATCGCCGACGGGCGAGTTGCATGGGTGACAACGGTCAACACAACATGACCTGTCCAACAATAGGGCGATGTGAGCTGCGCCGGAACCGCAGGGACCGATTATCGGAGGTAAGTCACCCCTCCGGTTACACTCGATCGGACTTGACAGCGACGGAGCGAGCCATGACCACGCCTGGACAGCAGCCCGAGAGAACCGGCTCCCGCAGCCTCGACCCGCACCTGCGGCGCTACGCGGCGCGGGCGGGCGGGATGACCGCATCCGAGGTCCGGGCGCTGTTCGCGGTGGCGAGCAGGCCCGAGGTGGTGTCGCTGGCCGGTGGGATGCCGAACCTGGCGGCGCTGCCGCTGGAGTCGCTGTCGGAGCAGATCGGGCAGATCATCGCCGAGGAGGGGCTCACCGCCCTGCAATACGGCTCCGCGCACGGCGTCCCGCAGCTACGGGAGCAGATCTGCGAGGTCATGGCGCTGGAGGGCATCTCCGGGCACCCGGACGACCTGGTCGTCACGGTCGGCTCGCAGATGGCCCTGGACCTGGTCACCCGCATCTTCTGCGACCCCGGCGACATCGTGCTCGCCGAGGGGCCGTCCTACGTCGGCGCGCTGGGCACCTTCGCCTCCTACCAGGCCGAGGTCCGGCACGTGGTGATGGACGCCGACGGCTTGGTCCCGGAGGCGCTGCGCGCGGCCTTGGACGCCGCCAAGCAGGCCGGTCGGCGGGTCAAGTTCCTCTACACGATCCCGAACTTCAACAACCCCGCGGGCGTGACCATGGCGGTCGCCCGGCGGGCCGAGGTCCTCGACATCTGCGCCGAGCACGACGTGCTGGTCGTCGAGGACAACCCGTACGGCCTGCTCGGCTTCGACGGGCAGATCTACCCGGCGCTGCGCTCGATGGACCGCGACAACGTCATCTACCTGGGCTCGTTCTCCAAGACCTTCGCCTCCGGCCTGCGCGTCGGCTGGGCGCTGGCCCCGCACGCGGTCCGGGAGAAGCTGGTCCTGGCCGCCGAGTCGGCCGCGCTGTGCGCCCCCACGCTCAACCAACTGGTCGTGTCCCGCTACCTGGCCACGCACGACTGGAAGGGCCAGATCAAGTCCTTCCAGACCATGTACCGCGAGCGGCGCGACGCGCTGATCTCCGGGTTGGAGCAGCACATGCCCGCCGGGTGTAGCTGGACCAACCCCGACGGCGGCTTCTTCGTGTGGATGACCGTGCCCGAGGGCGTGGACACCAAGGCGATGCAGCCGCGCGCGGTCACCGCCAGGGTGGCGTACGTGCCGGGCACCGGGTTCTACGCGGACGGGTTCGGCAGCAGGCAGATGCGCCTGTCGTTCTGCTACCCGCCGCCGGAGCGGATCTCCGAGGGCGTGCGGCGGCTCGCGGGCGTGCTGGCGCAGGAGATCGACCTGCTCAACACGTTCGGCCCGACCAACAGCCGCTCGCTGACCGGTCCGCAGACGCCTTCCCCCGACACGGCCTGACGACCGCACCCGGTACCGTCCGGCGCTGTCCCGGTGTCCGCCGCCGGTCCTGTTCGGAATGTTCGCCGTCCGGTTCAGCCGGTCAAATCGAGGAGTTCGCCGTGTCCGACCGCTGGGTCGCTGTGCTCGCCGGAGGTCTGTCCCACGAGCGCGACGTGTCGCTGCGCTCCGGCCGCCGGGTGTCGGCCGCGCTGCGCTCCGCCGGGGTCGCGGTGGAGGAGTGGGACGCCGACGCGTCGCTGCTGCCGCGGCTGCGGGAGTCCCGGCCGGACGCGGTGGTGATCGCGCTGCACGGCGGCGAGGGGGAGAACGGGTCGATCCAGACGGTGCTGGAGCTGCTCGGCATCCCGTACGTGGGCGCCGACGTCAATGCGTGCCGCCGCGGGTGGGACAAGCCGAGCGCCAAGGCGGAGCTGGCCCGCGCCGGGCTGCTGACGCCGGACTGGGTGGTGCTGCCGCACAGCACGTTCCGCGAGCTGGGCGCGCAGCCGGTGCTCGACGCCATGGTGGAGCGGCTCGGGCTGCCGATGATGCTCAAGCCCGACCAGGGCGGTTCGGCGCTGGGCGCGCAGGTGGTGCGGGAGGCGGGTGACCTGCCGACGGCGATGGTCGGCTGCCTGGCCTACAGCGACACCGTGCTCGCCGAGCGGTACGTCGACGGGGTCGAGGTGGCCGTGACGGTCATCGACGGGCCCGACGGGCCGACGGCGCTGCCCGCGGTGGAGATCTCCCCGGAGTCCGGGGTGTACGACTACACCGCCCGCTACACCGCCGGGCTCACCACCTTCCACACCCCGGCCCGGCTGAGCCCAGAGACCGCGGCGGCGGTGGCCGACCTCGCCGTGTCGGCGCACCGGCTGCTCGGGCTGCGGGACGTGTCGCGCACCGACGCCGTCGTGGACGCCGACGGCGCGGTGCACTTCCTGGAGGTGAACCTCTCGCCGGGACTGACCGAGACCTCGCTGGTGCCGATGGCCATCGAGGCGGCCGGTCTGTCCTTCGGGGAGATCTACGCGGGGCTCGTCGAGCGCGCCGTGGCCCGCGCACGCTGAGTCAGTCCCACCGCACGCGGAGCAATCGTCACCGTGACATAAGGCGCCGGGGTGATCCCCTGCGCCTTTCTCATGTCCGATTTGCCCCTTTGTCCGACATCATCTCGACGATCCGCTCCAGGTCGTCCACCGAGCCGAATTCGACCACGATCCGGCCCTTCCGGCGCCCCAGCTCGACCTTGACCCGGGTGTCGAACTTGTCCGACAGCCGCTCCGCGACCGCCTGGAGCCCCGGCGCCTGCATCGGCTTGCGCGGGGCCGCCTTCGGCTTCGCCGCGGGCTCGCCCTTCGCCAGGGTCACCGCCTCCTCGGTCGCGCGGACCGACAACCCCTCCGCGACGATCCGGGTCGCCAGCTCCTCCTGCGCCCCCGCGTCGTCCAAGCCGAGCAGCGCGCGGGCGTGCCCGGCCGACAACACCCCGGCCGCGACGCGGCGCTGCACGGGGAGGGGCAGCTTGAGCAGCCGGATGGTGTTGGTGATGACCGGCCTGCTGCGCCCGATCCGACCCGCCAGCTCCTCGTGCGTCACCGCGAACTCGTCCAGTAGCTGCTGGTAGGCCGCCGCCTCTTCGAGCGGGTTGAGCTGCGCCCGGTGGATGTTCTCCAGCAGCGCGTCGCGCAGCATCGCGTCGTCCGCGGTCTGCCGCACGATCGCCGGGATGCGGTCCATGTCGGCCCGCTGCGACGCCCGCAGCCGCCGCTCACCCATGACCAGTTCGTAGGTGTCGTCACCCAGCTCGCGCACCACGATCGGCTGCATGAGGCCGAACTCGCGGATCGAGTGCTCCAGCTCGCTGAGCGCGTCCTCGTCGAAGACCTGCCGGGGCTGCTTCGGGTTCGCCTTGATCGCCGACGTCGGGATCTCCCGGTACACCGCCCCCGCCACCGCGCCGGTGTGCTCGGCCGGGGGAGCGGCGGCGGTGTCCACCGGCGCCTCGGCGGTCCGGGTGGGCAGCTTGAGGCTGCCCGAACCGGGCAGCGAGTTCCCCGCGGGTGGTCCCTGGGGGATGAGCGCGGCCAGCCCGCGCCCCAGTCCGCCCTTGCGTCCGGCTGGTCCTGAACCGCTCATTGCGGCGTCTCCGCTCCTCGTTCGGCTACCTCACGTGCGGCGTCCAAGTAGCTCAGGGAGCCGCGGGAGCCGGGGTCGTACGCGAGCACGGTCTGGCCGTAGCCGGGGGCCTCGGACACCTTGACGCTGCGCGGGATGACGGTCTTGAGCACGGTCTCACCGAAGTGGTGGCGGACCTCGTTGGTCACCTGGTCGGCCAGCTTGGTGCGACCGTCGTACATGGTGAGCAGGATGGTGGAGACCACCAGGGAGCGGTTCAGGTGCGCCTGCACCAGCTCGATGTTGCGGAGCAGCTGGCTCAACCCCTCCAGCGCGTAGTACTCGCACTGGATCGGGATCAGCACCTCCTGGGCGGCGACCATCGCGTTGACGGTCAGCAGCCCGAGGGACGGCGGGCAGTCGATGAAGACGTAGTCCGGGTTCAGCTCGTCGAGCGCCTCGTCGGACAGCGCCTCCTTGAGCCGGGACTCCCGGGAGGCCATCGACACCAGCTCGATCTCGGCACCGGCGAGGTCGATGGTGGCGGGCACGCAGAACAGGCTGTCGGACTGGTCGCTCACCTGGGCGGCGTCCGCCACGGTTACCTCACCCAGCAGCACCTCGTAGACCGACGGTGTGCCGGAGCGGTGCTCGACGCCGAGCGCGGTGCTGGCGTTGCCCTGCGGGTCCAGGTCGATGACGAGCACCCGGAGCCCGTGCATGGCGAGCGCGGCGGCGAGGTTGACCGTGCTGGTCGTCTTGCCGACGCCGCCCTTCTGGTTGGAGACGGTGATGACCCGGCGGTGCGCGGGCGGGGGGAACATCCGGTCCGGGTGCTTGAGGCGGGTGGCCCGGGCGGCTTCCTCGGCGATCGGCGTCCAGCCTGCGACGGACGCGGGGGAGGGCTGGTCCATCGGTCAGCACACTCCCTGCGGCGCGGTTTCCGGCGCCGGTTTCACGTGGAACATCATGGCTCCGATCTCAAGCTCGATGTGCACCCTGATCCTTCCTCGCCCGCCGGGGCCGGTCACGCCCGGCGACGGGCCTCACGCGTTCGACGACGACCACCGTCGTCGGTTCGTCCAGTACGGCCCCGCAGGTGACCACGCGGGGTTCGGCGCCACCGGCCTTCACCACGGCACGCCGGTCCCGCTCGATCTCCTCGGTTGCGCTCGCCCCCTTCAGCGCCACGACCGCACCACCCTGGCGGACCAGTGGGAGGCACCAACCGCAGAGCTTGGCGAGCGGGGCGACGGCCCGGGCGGTGACCACGTCGGCACCTGCCGCCTGGGCGACGACGGCGGGCTCCTCCGCCCGCCCCCGCAGCACGGTGACGGTCGACAAGCCCAGAGTCTCCACGACCTCGTCCAGCCACGCCACCCGCCGGGCCATGGGTTCGACGAGCGTCACCCGCAGGTCCGGTCGGGCGATGGCCAGCGGCACCCCGGGCAGTCCCGCCCCCGAGCCCACGTCGACCACGTGCGCGTCCCGGGGCACCTGCTCGCTGATGACGGCGGAGTTCAGCACGTGCCGCGACCACAGCCGCTCGACCTCGCGCGGCCCGATCAGCCCCCGCTCCACCCCGTGCACGGCGAGCAGTTCGACGAACCGCTCAGCCCGGGGGAGCTGGTCCCCGAACACCTCCGCAGCGACCGAAGGCACCTCCAACCGGTCGACCTCGGTCATGCAGCACACCATCCATGTTCCACGTGAAACGTCCGCCCCCATTCTCACCCATGACGCAGCGTGGACGACGTCGGCTCACGGGTAGGCGCTCGATCGGGTGCCGCGATCGCACACCGCCACCACCGCGCCGAGTCGGAACGGGGCCGGCACCCACCTTCCCGCGCCGCCACGTTTCACGTGAAACGTGGGCACGCAAAAAGGCGCGGCCCCCTCCGACTGGGAGGGGGCCGCGCCTCGGCTTCGTGCCTGCGGACTACTGGGGGAAGACCACCACGCGACGGCGGGGGTCCTCACCCTCGCTCTCGCTGTGCACGCCCGCGACCGCCGCGACGGCGTCGTGGACGACCTTGCGCTCGAACGGGGTCATCGGCTGGAGGCGGACGCGCTCACCGCTGGACAGGACCTTCTGCGCCGTGGCGGTGCCGAGGTCCTTCAGCTCCTCGCGGCGGTCCGCGCGCCAGCCCGCGATGTCGAGCATCAGCCTGCTGCGGGTACCGGTCTCCTGCTGGACCGCCAGGCGGGTCAGCTCCTGGAGGGACTCCAGGACGTTGCCCCGGGGACCCACCAGCTTCTCCAGGTCCTCCCCGCCGTCGATGCTCACCACCGCGCGACTGGCCTCGACGTCGAGGTCGATGTCGCCGTCGTAGTCGAGGATGTCGAGCAGGCGCTCCAGGTAGTCACCGGCGATGTCGCCCTCCTGGACCAGCAGCTCCTCGGTCGAGCCGGGGGAGCGCTCGGCGCTCGCCTCGGACCCGTCCTCGGCCACCTCGGTGGTGGCCAGCTCGGACGCTTCCTGCACCGTCTCCGGCACGGTCTCTCCTCTCCAGGTCGAACTGCGTCAGCGGTTCTTGCGACCTGACTTCTTGCGGGAACGGTCTGAGATCAGACCGGGAATCTCGGTGCCGCCCGCGGTGGAGCCGGTGGACCCCGTCGACGCGGTCGAGCCGGTGCCGGTCGGCTTCTCGGCGGGCGCCGCCTTCGTCGGGTCCGACTCGGGGGCCTTGGCGGTGGCGCCGTCCGCGGGCTGGGCGGCGGGCTTCTTCGCCTGCGGCTTCTGCCCCGGGCGGGGGGCGGTCGGCCGCTGCCCCGGCTTGGGGGCGGTCGCGGAGCGCTTGGCGATCGCCGCCTCCTTGGCGGCGGCCTCCTCGGCGTCGATCCGCTTGTAGACGAAGCGCTGCTGCCAGAGGGTCCAGCTGTTGTTGCTCAGCCAGTACAGGATCAGGCCGATGGGGAAGAAGAAGCCACCGACGAGGACGCCCAGCGGGAAGATGTAGAGCGTCAGCTTGTTCATGATCGCGGTCTGCGGGGTGGCCGACTCCGGGTTCTGCCTGCTGACCGAGTGCCGCGCGGTGAGGTGGGTCAGCGCGCTCGCGGCGATCATCAGCGGCAGGGCCACCAGGATGATCGCGCCGCGGGAGACCTGGAAGTTGGCCAGCTCGACGGCGGGCTGGGTGATCCAGTTGCCGAGGCGGGCACCGAGGAGGTCGGCCTGGATGTAGGACGACACGCCCTGCTCGTCGAAGTAGTAGTTCTCGGTCTTGCCCGGCTTGAACTCGCGGAGCACGTGGAACAGACCGATGAACACCGGGATCTGCAGCAGCATCGGCAGGCAGCCGCCGAGCGGGTTGACCCCGTGCTGCGACTGGAGCTTCTGCATCTCCTGGGCGAGCTTCTGCTTGTCGTTCGCGTACTTCTTCTGGAGCTTCTTGATCTCCGGCGCGAACTCCTGCATCTTCTTCATCGAGCGCACCTGGTTGACCATGGGCTTGAACATGATCGCGCGCAGGGTGAAGACGAGGAACACGATGCCCAGGGCCCAGGCGATCGCGCTGGCGTCACCGAAGATGTGGCCGAAGACCCAGTGCCAACACCAGAGGATGAAGGACACCGGGTAGTAGATGAAATCGAGCACGGACTACTCCTCGGCTGCTGTCTGATCGGCCGGGCTGGTCTTCCCGGGGTCGTGTGTCCTGGGTGGCACGGGGTCGAGCCCACCAGGGTGCCAGGGGCCGCACCGCAGCAGTCTGCGCAGGGCGAGCCAAGAACCGCGGACCGCGCCGTGCGCGGTGAGCGCCTCGACCGCATAGGCACTGCAACTCGGGTGGAACCGGCACGCGGGCGGCAGGAACGGCGAGATCCACCGCCGGTAGGCGCGCACCGGCAGCAGCAGGACCGCGGCCACCGGGCCGGGCCGGGCGGCATCGGCCGCCCGGTCGTCGACCGTCGTCCCGTCGTTCACCCGCCACCGCCAGTGCCGCGATCGTCAGTTCCGCGATCATCACCGCCGCGACCGCCACCGAGCAGGCCGAGCCTGCGGATCGCCGCGTCGAAGTCCCGGCCGAGTTCAGCGCTGCTCGCCCCGGCCGCCATGGGGAGTGCCCGCACGACCAACGCGCTGCCGGGGGGAAGAGTTCCGAGCCGGTCGGCCGCCACGTGCCGGAGCCTGCGGGCCACCCGGTGGCGGACCACCGCGTTGCCCACTGCCTTGCTCACGACGAAACCGACCCTCGGCGTCGCGGGGGTCCGCGACGCGCGGGGGTCGGCTTCGGGTTGGGCGTCACGCGTCCCCGCCGTCACGGCGTGCACCACGAGTCGGGGACGGCCCGCTCGGCGACCGCGCTTGGTCACCGAGCGGAACTCCGCGCTGTTGGTCAGCCGCGAGGCCGCGGGGAGCACGGCGACGGGCTGGGATCAGGCCGACAGCTTGTCGCGGCCCCGGCGGCGACGGGTGGCGATGATGGCCCGGCCCGCGCGGGTGCGCATGCGCAGGCGGAAGCCGTGCGTCTTGGCGCGACGGCGGTTGTTCGGCTGGAAGGTGCGCTTGCTCACGACTCAATCTCCCGGTCTGGCTGGTCTATCAGGTCTCCGCGGCCCCCCTGCCGGTTCACGAGCCGGTGGGTCGCGACCGAAAGGCACGCGGAACCCACCCGCCGCAAGCGGGAGACCTGTTGAGGGTACGCACCCGGTCGCCGGGGCTCAAATCCGGGTCGCCGGACGGGGGCGCCTTGTGGCGGCAGGCGGCCGTTGTTACCGTGCTGTCCCTTGCCCGACTGCCGGGGATGGGAGCCCCTGCCGGGTCGGTGCCGCAGAACCACTGAGTACCTTGAAGCCCCACGCCGGGTGCCTCCTGAGGTTCGCCGTACCTTCGTACACAGTTGTGGACAACCCTGTGGATGCTCGTTTGACGACACCCACGGTCCTGACCCAACATCCGGCACGAGCCTTGATCGAGCATGCCCGCGAGGGGAGGGGAGCGGCGTTGTCCGAGCACCAGATGAATCTCGGTGTGGTCTGGGAACAGGTCGTGCGCGAGCTGTCCGCGGGCACCCTGTCCCCCTCGCAGCGCGCGTGGATGCGGATGACCAGGCCGATCGGCCTGCTCGACGGCACCGCCCTGCTGTCCGCGCCGAGCGACTTCGCCAAGGAGGCGATCGAGCGCGCGCTGCGCGAGCCGATCACCGCGGCCCTGTCGCGGCGGCTGGGCCGGGTGGTGTCGCTGGCGGTCAAGGTCGACGCCGCCCCCACCGCCCCGAGCCGGGCCGCGGTCCCGCCGGTCCTCCCGCCGGTCGCCCCCCCGCTGAACCTCGACGGCGACACCATCACCATCCCGGCCGCGGACGTCGCCGCCGCCGCGGCGGCCCCGGTCGCCGAGGCCCCCGGCCAGTACACGGGCGACGCGGCCCACCCGGTGCTCTCCCTCGACGACGACGACTCCGAGGAGGTGGACGAGACCGCCGACGCGCTCGCCACCGTCCACGAGATCTGGCCGACGTTCACCGGCCAGCCCCCGGTCAGCGGGCAGCCCTACACCGCGCCCGCCCAGCCGCAGACCTCCAAGACCAGGCTGAACGAGAAGTACACGTTCGACACCTTCGTCATCGGCGCCTCCAACCGGTTCGCGCACGCGGCGTCGGTCGCGGTGGCCGAGGCACCCGCCCGCGCCTACAACCCGCTGTTCATCTGGGGCGAGTCCGGCTTGGGCAAGACCCACCTGCTGCACGCGGTCGGCCACTACGCCCAGCGCCTGTTCCCCGGTATGCGGGTGCGGTACGTGTCGACCGAGGAGTTCACCAACGACTTCATCAACTCGCTGCGCGACGACCGGAAGGTGGCCTTCCAGCGCCGCTACCGCGACATCGACGTGCTGCTGGTCGACGACATCCAGTTCCTGGAGGGCAAGGAAGGCACCCAGGAGGAGTTCTTCCACACCTTCAACACCCTGCACAACGCGAACAAGCAGATCGTCGTCTCCTCCGACCGCCCGCCCAAGCGGCTGGAAACCCTGGAGGACCGGCTGCGCACCCGGTTCGAGTGGGGTCTGATCACCGACATCCAGCCCCCCGAGCTGGAAACCCGCATCGCCATCCTCCGCAAGAAGGCCGCCCAGGACCGCCTGGCCGCCCCCGCCGAGGTCCTGGAGTTCATCGCCGCCCGGGTCGAGGCCAACATCCGCGAACTGGAGGGCGCCCTCATCCGGGTGACCGCCTTCGCCTCCCTCAACCGCCAACCGGTCGACGTCACCCTGGCCGAGATAGTCCTGCGCGACCTGATCCCCGACTCCCAGGCCCCCGAGATCAGCGCCGCCACGATCATGGCCGTGACCGCCGAGTACTTCGGCGTGGCCATCGACGACCTGTGCGGTCCTGGCAAGACGAAAGCGCTTGCCCAGGCCCGCCAGATCTCGATGTACCTGTGTCGCGAACTCACCGACCTCTCCCTCCCCAAGATCGGCCAGACCTTCGGCGGGCGCGACCACACCACGGTCATGCACGCCGACAAGAAGATCCGCAAGGAGATGGCCGAGCGCAGGCGCGTGTACGACCAGGTGCAGGAGCTGACGTCCCGCATCAAGCAGCGCGCCCGCGGCTGACCCCAGCCAGCACCCACCGCCTGACCCACCTGCCCTGACCTACCTGCCTCGCCCTGGGCTGCCCTGACCTGCGGCCCTCCCGAGCCCGCCCACCCGGTCGAACCACCCGCCCCACCACGCCCGGGCCCCCACCAGCCCCGCACCCGATCCCGGGCGCGGGGTCTTCTTATTGCACCGGTGGACACCCCTCCACGACACCAATAAAAGTCATGCGCGCTTGCGCCCGGCGGGCCCCGGAAGCCGGCACCCTTCTCCCTGACCCCCGCGGCGCCCACACCCCCGGGCACCCGCGGGCCGACGCACTCTTTATTGCGGTCGTGGAGCAGCCTCCCCAGGCCGACAAAAACCCGCGACCCCCGCCCCGGCCAACCCCCGGCAACCCCGGCCCCCGCCGACGGCACCCGCAGCCGCCACCCACCACCCCAGCCGAGTCGGACCAGGCCGCCACGCTGCACCGCCGGGCCAGACCAAGGCCAGACCGAGCTGCCCGCCGCCTGACCTGCCCGAATGAGCCGGGCCGACCTGAGCGAAGCCGAACCGGACCAAGCCGAGCCCGGCCCAGCCAGCGGCGAGGTGCGGTTCGAGCGGAATGCTCGGTCGGGCGAAGCCGGGCTTGGGGACTGGCGCGGTTTTTGCCGGGGTGGATAGCGCTCGTCCGGCCGCTCACCGCGGCCGGGTCGGTTGCGGTGGCCGGGTCGGTTGCGGTGACCGGGTCGGTTGCGGTGGCCGGGGCGGAGCCGTCCCTCGCTCCCCGGCGCTCCTGGTCTTGACACGACTTTTTTGCTGTTGGGGAGGGGCCTCCACCGGCTGAGAAAAGTCGTGCTTGCTTGAGCGGTGGTCGCTCGGCGCCACTGGGACCGGGTGGGAGCGGGCGCGGGCACCGCGGCAGGCAGGCTTCAGTGCGTCACCAACCGGTCGCGTTCGGCTGCTTACCCCGCCGTTGTGCCTGCCGCTGCGGTCACCGCTGGGCGCGCGATCTTTTTGCTGTTGGGGACGGGCCTCCACCACCTGAAAAAAGTCCCGGCCGCTTGGGTCGCGATCGCGGGCTCCGTGCGGGCGTTCGGCTCCCGGCGACGCAGAATGCCGGCCGCGATCGGGGGCGGCCACGGGGGCCGGCAGAC